>JAIYAV010000351.1 GCA_027488855.1 Saprospiraceae bacterium | reverse complement strand
GAGTTTTGGGCTAAAGCCCATTCAAGGTTTGACCTTCGAACCACCAGCTAAAGCTGGAGGCAATTCATGGAGGTCTAGCCTAAAAGTTAAGATCGGTTATTTCAAAAAACTTCATAAGCACGTGGCAATTCATGCCCTTCGCTTCTAAAATACAAAAATGTCTACTAGCATGACTCGCCAGGAATTTCTTCGGAGTATCGCACTTGGGGCTTTATCGCTACAAAGTGTGGAAGAATTGGCGACCCAGTGGGCACCAGAAAAAAATACCATGACTCAACAAAATGATACATTTAGCGACGTCATCATCATCGGTGGCAGCTACGCTGGCTTGGCCGCAGGTCTGGCACTTGGCCGTTCCTTGCGCAAGGTTTTGATCCTCGATGCAGGTGAACCCTGCAACCGCCAAACGCCGCACTCGCATAATTTTTTGACCCAGGACGGGCAAGTCCCGGCACACCTTGGGGCCGTTGCGCGGGCAGAGGTGTTGCAATACCCAACCGTAAGGCTGCGCAGGCTCTGGGTCAACATGGTGCAAGCCATTGAGGGTGGTTTTCAGGTAAGTGGCGCAGGTGCAGAGGTATTTCAGGGTAAAAAATTGCTCCTGGCCACAGGGGTAAAAGACCTAATGCCTGACTTGCCCGGGTTTGCCGAGTCTTGGGGTATTTCAGTGCTGCATTGCCCTTATTGCCACGGTTACGAGGTGAAAAAGCAAGAACTGGGGGTATTGGCCAATGGGGAAACGGCTTTTGAAATGGTGCGGCTGATTGCACACTGGAGCAGCGGATTGACCTTGTTCACCAACGGCCCACTGAGTATGGAAAAAGCCCAAGTGGAAAAATTGCAGGCCAAAAAAATCCGCATTGTGGAAACTCCCATCCGGGCGCTGGAGCATCAGGCGGGGCACCTCCAAAACATCCATTTTGTGGATGGCAGCCGCCAGACTTTAAAAGTACTTTTTGCCCGGGTGCCTTTCACCCAAAGTAGTTCCATTCCAGTGGAATTGGGTTGTGCTCTGACCGAGCAAGGGCATATTCAGGTGAATGATTTCAAAAAAACCAGCGTGCCAGGAGTATTTGCTGCAGGTGACAACACTTCCCCCATGCGGGCAGTGGCTGCTGCCGTTGCAGCGGGTACCATGGCTGGCGCCATGATCAACCATGAACTGATTGTGGAGGAATTTTAAGCAAAAAAACATGACAGCAACAGTTAAAAAATTACCGGTTACCGTGCTCAGTGGTTTTTTGGGCGCAGGCAAAACGACCTTGCTCAACCACATTTTGCACAACAAAGAAGGGCTAAAAGTGGCCGTGATTGTCAACGACATGAGCGAGGTCAACATTGATGCCCGTCTGGTGGAGAAGGAGCATACCCTATCGCGCACTGATGAAAAGCTGGTGGAAATGAGCAATGGTTGCATTTGTTGCACCCTGCGTGAAGACCTGATGCTGGAAGTAGAACGCCTGGCCAAAGAAAACCGCTTTGATTACTTGTTGATCGAGAGTACCGGGATTTCGGAGCCCGTGCCCGTGGCCCAAACCTTCAGTTTTGTGGATGAAGAAAATGACATCGACCTCTCGCGTTGGGCCTACATCGATACGATGGTGACGGTGGTGGATGCGCTCAATTTTCCCCAGGATTTTGGCAGCAGCCACACTGTAGCTGACCGAGACGTACAATCCGGTGAAGGCGATCATCGCCCGATTGTAAACCTACTGACCGACCAGGTGGAGTTTGCCGATGTGATTATTTTGAATAAAACCGACCTCGTACCCACCGAAAAAGTGGCCGAAATCACCGCCATGCTTCAAGGGCTGAACCACGGTGCAGTCATCATCGGCACCAAACACGGCAAGGTAGCACCCAAGGAAATTCTCAATACAGGCCGTTTTGACTACGAGATTGCTTCCACTTCAGCGGGCTGGGTTCGCGAACTGATGAATCTGGGTACCCATACCCCCGAAACCGAAGAATACGGCTTCAGCTCCTTTGTTTTCCGCGACAAACGCCCCTTTCATCCCGAACGGTTTTGGCAATACCTCAGTGAGGATTTTGATGGCGGTATCGTGCGCAGCAAGGGCATGTTTTGGATTGCTTCCCGCCCTAGTGATGCCCTCAACTGGAGCCAGGCGGGTGGTTCCTTGCAAGCTTCTTCAGCCGGGCGTTGGTGGGCGAGTATGCCCATACACCGCCGCATGAACATTCCCTCTTTTTTGGAAGCGCAGGAGGAAATTGAAAAAGACTGGGATGCGGTTTTTGGCGACCGGGGCAATGAACTGGTGTTTATCGGCCAAGACATGGATCAAACGCGCATCAAAATGGAATTAAGGGCTTGTTTGTGTACCCCGGAGGAAATCGAGCAGATGTGGAAGGGCGGGTATTTTGAAGACCCGTTTCCGGAGACGATGAATTGACCACTAAATCAAATACTTAAACCAATACTTCCTAATCACACACTCACTTATCATGACCAAACAATTCAAATTAAGCATTGTACTGGTGTTTTTTGTAACAAGTATGATCGCCCAAACTCCCAGCAACACCCCCACCGACACCCTAAAAAAACTTGAGCTACAAACCGTTGAAATCACCGGTCGACTCAAAAAAGACTACAATAGCGATTATTCCTTTTCGGCCACCAAAATCGCCGTTCTGAACAAAGACCTGCCGCAGTCGATCGGTACGGTGACCAAGGAACTGATCGCCGACCGCCAGGCTTTTCAATTGGCCGATGCCGTGAAAATCTCCAGCGGCGTTATTCCTTCCAGTTATTACAACCAGTACGCCATTCGGGGAATCAGCCAAAATGAAGAAGGCCAGATCATCAATGGAATGCGTACCCGGCAGTTCTACTTTTTGCAGCCACTGACCACCAACATTGAGCGCGTAGAAGTACTCAAAGGGCCGGCCAGTGCTACTTTTGCCAGTGTAGACCCCGGTGGAAGCATCAACCTGGTGACGAAAAAACCACTCAGCCAAGACCGTAAGGAAGTGAGCTTTAGTGTAGGCAGTTTCAGCACTTTTCGGGGCAGGCTTGACTTCACCGGGCCACTCAACGCCGAAAAAACCCTCTTGTACCGCGTAAATGGAGCGTACCAGGAGGCCCGTTCTTTCCGCGATTTGGTGGGCAATAAATCCATACTGATATCGCCATCCTTTAGTTATCTGCCCAACAAAAAAACGGCCATCAATGCCGAGCTGATTTTCAGCAACATGAACGGGGTGCTCGATCGGGGGCAACCCATTTTCGGCGCTCAGGCCGGGGTGACTAGACTCAATAGCACCCCAATTAGCCTCAATCTTGGCGCTACGAATGACTTTTTTAAGTCAAAAGAACTGATCCTGATGGGGAACTTTGTCCATCAATTTACTCCCAATATCAGCTTTACCACCTCGTACATGAAGCAGTCCTGGACGGAAAACCTGCAAGAGCACCGCACCACCAATGCATTTGCGGTCGACATCGAAAACAAACCAGTGACCAGCCTGGCGGCCATGCAATTCATCCAGCGCCAGCAATACTGGAACATCGACAACCTGAGCAGTTATTTTAACTTTAAGGTCAAAACCGGTGCCCTGAAGCACCAAATCCTGCTGGGCTATGACCTCAATTATTGGGAGAAACTCAAGGGCGGAGGCCAAAATGCTGCCCGCGGTTTGTTGCTCAAAGACGGCAGTGTGGCCAGTTCTTTCGTGTTGGCCAATGCAGCCAATTACCAAACGCAGACGGTCGCGGGGCGCACTATTCCACGTCCGAATGTCAATCACTTCGACTTGAGCAATCCTACCTACACCATTCGCAACGCGACGGATTATACGCTCAATGTACGCACCGCTTTGCCTGCGGCTTTGACCACCAACAATGCCCTATACATCCAGGAGTATGTGCAGTGGAACAAGCTGAGCCTTTTGCTGAGCCTGCGCCAGGAGTGGTTTGAGGACATTACCAATTTCGAGTCCAACAATGAATTGGCCTTCCAAAACACCAAATTACTCCCGCGGATTGGACTTACTTTTGCGCTTACCGAAAAAATCAATGTTTACGGTACTTACCTGCAAGGTTTCCAACCACAGTCCAATACCGTTACCCTGATGCCCAGTACCGGGGCGTTTTTTGGGGTGCCAAAATCGGCGGCTCAATTCAAACCATTGGAAAGCGATTTGAAAGAGCTGGGGGTGAAAGCTGAATTGTTCCAAAACAAAATCACCCTTACTGCGGCAGTATACGAAATCAACCAGCGCAACATCCTGATGAATGCCAATGACCCAGCTCAGCCCGACCTATTGGTGCAGCGCGGGGCGGATCGCAGTCGTGGTTTTGAGCTGGATCTGGCTGGATACATCAATGAGCACTGGCAAATCAATGCCTCCTACAGTTACATTGATGCCGAAATTGTAAACGATGCCAAAGCAGAACTCATTGGTCAGCGCAAGGAGAACACCCCGGTAAACAGTGCCAACCTGTGGACGCGTTTCAATTTTGGGCTCAATTCAGCCCTGAAGGACATTGGCATTGGTTTGGGGGTTCAGCATCAGGGGAGTCGTATTCCCTGGTTTAACCGTGCTTTTGAGGTGCCCGCTTTTACCTTGTTCGATGCTGCATTGTACTATACACCTGCTTCGAGCAAGGTGCAAGTTGCCTTGAATGCCAATAACTTGTTTAACACAACTTACTGGATTGGAGCGCAGAACTACTTGCGTTTGTTTCCAGGCGCGCCGCGCAATGTGATTTTGACTGCGACGTATCGGTTTTAGGCAAAATGAGCATGAGTCGCCATCCCGGATTTTGGATAGAACGAACCGCGAAAGCGGTTGAATTTTGAATAGCCCCGGTCGTCCGGGGTCAGTCCGTAGCAAAAGGTTTCGCAACCGCGGATGCGGTTGAATTTTTTGCTCAATTGAGTTCAACCACTGCCGTGGTTGCAAGCAATTTGGCCCTACTATTTACCCCGGACGACCGGGGCTATTCAAAATTCAATCGCTCCGCGATTAGATTTTAGCCTGATTTTGGCGGCACTAGTTGTTGATCTTAAGTTTTCAACTTGCTGATTATTAATTTTCTATAAGTTTAACAGAGTGATTTTCCATGCGACCATCCCCAATCCTGCTCATCGCCTGGCAGTTCTGGCGTCACACCCTGAAATCAGGGGTTCTCTTGCCGCTCTTGGGGCTATTCTGCCTCCTGTTGGCCTATGCCACCTTCACGGGTTGGAAGACCTATCAGGTTCAAAACAAGCTGCGCAAACATTACCAGGCCGAGGTGCGGCACGAGTGGGAGGAAAGCCCCGATAAGCACCCGCACCGCATGGCGCACTACGGCTACTTGGTATTCCGGCTCAAACACCCCTTGAGTGCCTTTGATTACGGACTGGAAAGCTACACGGGCAATGCCGTATTTTTGGAGGCGCATCGTCAGAACACGGTCAACTTTTCGGAGGCCAGTTTTTCAACAGGTTTACTCCGTTTTGGCGACATCAGTATGGCCATGTTGCTTCAGGTAGTGCTGCCCCTGATGTTGTTTTTTTTGGGTTTCAACAGCATTACCAGTGAGCGGGAGCAGGGCACTTTAAAAATCCTCTTCAGCCAGGGTGTGGGTTGGAAGGAGTTGTTGTGGGGTAAAACCCTGGGCTTGTTGGCCATTGCCGGACTTTTTTTCCTGCCAGTGGTGCTGACTTTGCTGTTTTTAACCGCTCTTGCGGCGGCGGAACAAAGCCAAAACTGGCTAAGACTAGGGAGCATTTTAGGCTTTTATGGGGCGTTTATTGCCCTTCTTTCCCTGGTTGCAGTACTGGTATCGGCCTACAGCAGCAGTTCCAAAACGGCGCTGGTGCGTTTGATCGGGCTTTGGTTGCTATGGGCCATTGTCTTGCCGCGCAGTACCCAGGCCTTGGGCAACTACTGGCACCCTTCGCCCAGTAAGGTCGAATTTGAAGCCAGGGTGGAGCAGGATTTGATCAAAGAAGGCGACAGCCACAACCCAGATGATCCCCACTACAAAGCCATTAAAGACTCCTTGTTGACCCACTATAAAGTGGATTCGGTGCAGCAATTGCCTTTCAATTACAGCGGTTTCATCATGAGCGAGGGGGAGCGGATCAGCTCGGAGATTTACAATCGGCACTGGCATAAACTCATGCAGGTTTACACCCAACAAAACCGCCTGGCCGAGACTTCGGCTTTGCTGAACCCATTTATGGCCCTGAAAAACCTGTCGATGGGGCTGGCTGGAACCGATTTTCATGCTTACGTTGATTTTCAACAACAAGTGGAAACTTTCCGCTACCAATTGGCGCAGCGGATGAACCGGCTGCAAATGCGCTACATCAGCAATCAAAGGTTGGGGCCACAAGACAAACCCTATCAGATCAGCCGCAAGTACTGGCGAGAAATGCCGGATTGGCAGTACCAGTATTTGAACCTGGGGCAGGTTATTCAGCAACAAGTACTGAGCATCCTGGCACTTTTGTTTTGGCTGTTGGCCTTATGGGCTTTGCTGTTTTATTCTTCCAAAAAACTAAGGGTGATCTGATATGTACACTTTAGAAATCAAACGTTTTTTGCGCAGCAAAGGCGCGATGGGAGGCTTGGTTTTGCTGCTGGTGGTAGGCTGCTTGAGCCTCTTGATCGGGCGGCAATTTGTAGCCAAACAACAGCAGGCACAAGCCGAAATTGCTCAGTTTCAGCGCGAGCACATCGCGCGGAATGTACGCTACCACCAGGATGAAATGGGGCTTTTGTTGTATTACCTGCGTTTTACCCTGGTCAATCCCAATCAGCCGCTCAACGCTTTGTCCATTGGGCAAAGGGATGTCCAAAACTCCATTCAAAGTGTGACCATTCGCGGTTTGGAAAACCAAAAATACGATACCGACTTGCACAACCCGATGAACCTCCTGATGGGGAATTTGGATTTCAGCTTTGTAGTCATTTTCCTTTTTCCCTTGCTCATCATTGCCTTGACGTACAATCTGCTATCGGAGGAAAAAGAGGAAGGCACCCTGCGTTTGGTGGCTACTCAGGCACGCTCAACCCTGCTTTTTTTGCTGCGAAAAATGTCGATTCGGATTTTGGCCGTTTTTACGGTGTTGCTGCTATTGCTCGGCATCGCTGTTTTGGCCCTAAAATTGCCATTGGACAATACGACGTTGGCTTTTGTGGCGGTAGCGGGATTGTACCTGCTCTTTTGGTTTGCACTCAGCACCTGGGTGATTTCCTGGCAACGCAGTTCCGGCTTGAATGCGGTAGCCCTCTTGAGTTTTTGGGTAGTGCTGACCTTGGTGTTCCCGGCCGCGCTCAATGCCTATCTGATCAACCGTTACCCGGTGCCCGAAGCCTTAAACACGATGATCCAACAACGCGAAGGTTACCACGAGAAATGGGATTTGCCGAAGGCTGTGACCATGGACAAATTTTATGCCCATTATCCCCAATTCAAAAAATATCCGCTGCCCGATAAAACCTTCAGTTGGTTGTGGTATTACGCCATGCAACAAATGGGCGATGATGAATCACAACAGGCTGCACTTGAACTGAAACAAAAATTGCAACAGCGAGAACAGGCAACCGCGTTTTTTGCCTACTTCTCACCTTCTATCCACACCCAACTGGCCTTCAACCGCCTGGCTGCTGCTGATTTGCAACAACAACTGCAGTACTGGGAAGCCACAGAGCGTTTTCACGAAAAGTTGCGGCTGTATTTTTATCCCCGCATTTTTGAGGGCAGCGAAGTGAAAGTGGAAAAATGGGACTCCTTTCGGGTAGAGCAATTTGCAGCAGAAGTGGAAGTCAATTGGGCGGAGGTGGTTTGGCCTTTGGTGTTGATCTCTTTATTGGTTGGTGGGGTTGGGCTGTGGGGCTTGGAGAGGCGACAGGTGCTTGTCTGAATTTTAAGGGCGAAGGCGAAAATGGGCTATTTGCAGCCCGATTTTCTTAGGTGATTTGAGATAATGCCCCGCCAAATACTACTTAGCAATATTCAGGCTGAATTGTCAAGGTGGAAACCAGATTCTCGCTTCGTCCAAATGCGGTATTTTGCCGTGAACCATTTTTCAAATAATGATATTGATAAAACTGTTACATGAGCTTGCATTCATCTACCATTTATAATTCAACACAAAGACATGAAGATTTTTTTACCTCTAATGTTGCTATTGGCACTTTTGAGCGGCTGTGATGATCAGCCCACTCTATTGTCTTCCGGATTCAAATACATTGTGCATACTCGGGGCAAAGGCCCTAAGGGCAAAGCTAACGACCTGGCTTTAATGCGCATTCAAATCCGCAATGATACTGGGGTTTTAGTCTCCCGGCTGGATTTATCAGCTATTCCGGATACAATTGGGTACAAAGCTGGAAAAATGGATCCCATCGTTGAAGCAATGCTGCTGATGCAAGAAGGCGATAGCCTGACCATTCACATCCCGGTACTCAATGAACAGTCAGGAATCATTGAGCCAGGTTTTGAACATTCCAAAATGAAATACATCGACTTGTCTATGCGCAAAGTGAATACGCGTGCTGAAATTGATATGGCAATTGTAAAAGTAAAAGCAGATTTAGCGAAGGCCGAAAAGAGGCGAACCCGGCAAGAAGCAGCCACCGCGGCTAAGTTCGCAGCAAACCAAATTGCAACATATGGTATGCAACTAGCTTCTGGTCAGGCTAAAAACATGCAGACTACGCCTTCGGGGATCAAATACATTTTACACGAAAAAGGAGCAGGCCCGCTTTTGATTAAAGGAGACTATCTCCGTATTGATTATTGTGGAGCTACAGCACAAGATGGGGAGAGTTTTGACAACTCTTTCGCACGGCTCAATGACTACACTGTCGCAATTGGACAAGGAGGGATTATCCCCGCCTGGCAGGAAGTGCTACGTTTGCTTCGAAAGGGGGCAAAAATCACCTTTTTTGTTCCAGCAAAACTTGCTCATGAAGACATCGTAACTGAGGCAAGCATCCCGTCCAACATTGATCTGCTCTATTACATGGAAGTGAATAATACTTTCAAAATACCAGAACCCCTGCTGCCGATGCTGTTGAAATAATTATAACAGGCTGAAAATCAAAGCCAATACACGGGTGTTGGTTTTTTTTTAAATGTAGATAAGAAAAAATATCATGCGAAGCTTTGCTTCTCAAAATGATGTTTTTATATTTGCAAATAATAGTATTACTATCATTTCTTTCCGAAAGAGCTTATTCAGGCAAATCTTCACGTACCCTCCTTTCTTTTTGAGTGAATTACCAAATTTTCTAACTCTAAAATGTTTCACGATGAGACATCAAATTGTATTCCCATTTACACGCCTGCTATTGGTGGGCCTACTGCTTTTTGGTTTTGCTTGCCAAAAAGACAATGATGATAACATTGTAGCTCCCACGACGGAGTTGGATGGCACAATGGCCCAAGAGTGGATGACCCAGGCCTACAACACCGTTAAGCGCACCGGTTTGTTCGCATTGGATGCTTCGAGGATTTACGCGTACACAGCAATCACGATGTATGAATCGATGGTACACGGAATGAAAGGTTATCGCTCGCTGGCAGGTCAATTGAATGGTTTGGACAAACTTCCGGTGCCAGACCCCAACAAAAAGTACGATTGGGGCGTGGTACTTTGCCATGCAACACCACAAGTTATTACCGAGTTAACTCCCGGAATTTCTGCAGGAACTATTTTCTCATTGAATGCTACTGCGGATCGCCAAGCCGACGATTTACGGCTTCGCAACGCCATAGACAATGAAGTGATGAAAAACTCAAAAGAATTTGCAGATCAACTGGTTATCGCTATTTTGCAATGGGCTGTTAAAGATGGTCGTGCGGTGGTGCTGGCAAAATCTTACGCTGAACCCGCCCGAACTGGTAATCCTCAATTCTGGTATGGCCGCACCTTGAACCAGGAATTCATGGCGCCATTCTGGTGGGAGAGCCGTCCTTTGGCCATTAATCAGGCTCAAATTTGCCAACCTAGCGCGCCTTACGAATACAGTGCAGATCCTAACAATGTGTATTACAAGGAAGTAAAAGAAGTATTGGATGCTTCCTTCGACCCTACAAAAGTAGAAGTTGGTCGTTTTTGGGCGAATGATCCAGGCCAATCGGGTTCTCCCGCCGGATCCTGGATTGGGATTGGCAATCAACTGGTAGACCAGTTTGATCTCGATATGCCTACCACCTTAAAGATGTATGTGCTGCTGGGTACAGGTACTCGTGATGGCTTTATCTCCTGCTGGTACACCAAATACCGTTGGAATTTGCAACGCCCGGTTACCTTCATCCGTGAAGTGATCGGAGTCAATACCTGGAATTCTCCGGTTGTTACGCCTCCATACCCTGATTACACCTCCGGAACTTCAGTAAATGCTGGTGCATCTTCTCAAATTTTGACCTATTTATTTGGAAATCGTTCTTTCAGCGATGCACAGCACACGGATAAGGGCTTCCGTCCTCGCCAGTTCAACAATTTCCGTGAAGCGGGTACCGAGGCCTTCCATTCCCGTATTTTTGGCGGTGTACACATGCGCAAGGCTTGTGAAGAAGGTTTCAAACAAGGAACTTGCGTAGCAGAAAACATCATCAACAAATTACAATTTGAACAGAAATAATGTTGTGAGAGGGGACATTCCAGCTGCGGAATGTCCTTTTTTCCTAATCCCCTCCATCCCCTCCGCTCATTGCCCAAATTTGCTATCTTTGCCCGGCAATCACAAGCCGCCATGCAGAAAAAATTCAACATCACGGGCATCTGTCGCCCCGCCAAACACTACATGGCGGACGTATCGGGCAAATTTAAACAAGTGCTGAAAGAACAGTGGCCAGCCTGATTAATACTTTGGAGACACATTTTATCCCGTTCCTAATGCTGAACAGTGCCATGTCAATTAGTGATTCGATCATCTTTTTCACTGCGGCTATTTTTTCATTAGAATGTATTTTTCTTGGCCTACTCATTCTGTTCATCCGGGATAAGCAAGAGCGTTCCACGGCTATTTTGGCATTCTTTCTGCTCTGCATGGGTTTAGATACTGGTTTGGATGTTTTGCGCTACAATGGAATCGATGTAAGGTATTCCCCCTTTGAATTCGAGATGTTGTATGCTCCACTCATTTATTTGTACACCAGATACCTGTTAAAAGTAAAAACAACTTGGCGCTTATGGTGGATATTGTGCCCTGCAACATTCATTTTTTTAGGGAATTTGATCGCCCTGCTGGTCGGCGCAGAACACCTTGGATTCATTGAGCTGGTCATTTCCGGCGCGTTGTTACCGCTTGACGTTTTTGCCTTTTGTTTTGAAGGCATTCTATTTTATTTCAGTTTTAGATTGATCCAGCTTCAGGAAAAGTACTTTCTAGCCCAGTTTTTAACGATTCGGGAGGTTCAGTTGAACTGGTTGAAAACCTTCATCGGGTTCGCCTTTTTTCTTTACCTCTTTTTCAATGTTCTGTTGTTTTCAGAAGTATTCAATTTTTTTAAACTTGAGGAAATTTGGCAGTTGACCTCGCTATTTTGTGCTGTTTACATCGTGATGGTATTTATGATCACCTATTATGGCATCCAATATCCAGTCATCCTTAAAGGGCATCTGGATGCAGACGAGCTTAAGGATAAAAACGAGACCGCGCCTTCGCTCACCTATGAAAAATCGGCCTTATCTGAAAGTGTGTTGAAGGAGATTTATCAGCGCTGCGTGAATTTTTTGGAATCCCCAGATCATCCCTTCAAGCGAGCAGACCTATCCCTTTCCGATGTGGCCAACGCGATAGGGCAACCCGTCGCCTATGTATCGCAAGCCATCACCAAATGTAGTCCTTTTACCAATTTTTACCATCTGATCAACCATTACCGCGTGGCCGAAGTCAAAAAACAATTGGCTGATGACCAAAACCGACATTTCACCCTGGTGGCTATTGCCGAGCATTGTGGTTTTCAGCACAAATCGACCTTCATCAGGGCATTCAAACTGTTAGAAGGGGTGTCACCGAGTGAATACCGCAAAAAAATCGAACATCAAAAGGTTTCACCTAATTAGATTGGTATTTAAGCAGCCCTCATTTTGAAGGATGCTATGTTGAAATCCTGGATTTTTGTCCCAGAAAATTTAAAGGGTTCAATATGGTCAAGGAACTGTGTTTCACAATAGCTTGTTTGTTGGTGGCTGTCCTACTCAGTGCCCAATCTTCAGACATACCCCAGCGAGGATTTTCCATCGCCTATTTCAACGAACAGATCGCCCGCCCCGGCCTTCGGATTGGTTATGAGACTGCACTTTGGCACAAAATCAAAACCCAATCAAATGGAGATTCACGCTGGAGAAGCATCGTCAGCAAAAGCCACCTTGGATTTTACTCGCATTTTCGAAACCACACTGGCGTGTTCCTCAATACCCAGTTGGGATTTCGCTTTACTTCTCCTTCTGGGCTATATACCGAACCGCTGCATTTGGGCATAGGATATTTGCATACTTTCCTGGGGGCAAAAACCTTTGAAGTAGACGAAGCCGGAAAGGTTGAACCGATCAGCTTGGCCGGGAATTCCAATTTGTTATTGCCCTATTTGACTTTGATCGGAGTGGGATATGATTTTCGAAAAAAACGAGACAAGCCCTTCAGTGTGTACTGTGCAGTGGATGTCTTTTTACAATATCCTGAGAACAATGCTTCTAAACTCCGCTTGAGTATCCCGGTCGGGTTCACCTATTATTTCTAAATGCAGGGTAAAAAACACAACCATGGCGCGTTTAACTTCCTTGTTATTTTTCCTCACTTTCATCTGCTCCTGCAGTAAGGAAGGGGATTTTTATTTTTTATCGAACAAGCAGGCGGATATGCCCATCTGGATTAGAGGAAACACCTCGTCCAATATCTTCATTCTGCATTTGCATGGTGGGCCCGGTGGAAGCAGTATCCAAGAAGCGGAAGAAGGGCCGTATCGGTTTCTTGAAAAAGAGTATGCTATGGTGTATTGGGACCAACGGGCATCGGGTGCTTCGCAGGGAAATCCTACCCCAAAAACCATCAGTATGGACCAAATGGTGGAAGATGTAGAAAAGGTCATTGCCATCATCAGGCATCAATACAAGCCGTCTGCCAAGATTTTTTTACTCGGCCATAGTTGGGGTGGTGCCCTGGGTACGGCCTATTTGATCAAGGGCAAGAATCAGCTCAACATTCAGGGCTGGATTGAACAAGATGGAGCGCATAATTTCAAAAAAGGACTAGAATTGTCCCGGGAATGGGCCATCAACTATGCAAAGCAAGCGATTGCCAGTAAGCAAGATGAAGCATTTTGGCAGGAAGCGCTCAAATGGTACGACCAACATCCCAATTTGGGTACTAAAAAGGTGCTTGATGTGCACACCGACAAATATTTGACCAAGGCCAATGGGTACATTAAAGACTTCAATAACCCTAATCTGGCCAGATTCACGGGCGGGGGGATTACCTCACCTTCAGGCATTACCAATTCGGGCAATTACATCCAAAGTATCCTGGAGAGCGAGTTGGAAAAGGAATACTCCAGCAAAATGAACGTCATCACGATCCCCAGCTTAATCCTTTGGGGGCGTCACGATGGGATTTTACCGGTAGCGCTCGCCAAAGATGCATACGATAACTTGGGAACGATTCCTTCGAAAAAATCAATCGTCATTTTTGAATCCTCAGCACATTCTCCATGTCGCGAGGAGCCGGATGCTTTTGCCGTAGCAGTGTTGAAGTTTATTGCAACCTATAAATAAAATAAGCTACTTGAGGCTTTTCAATGATAGTGGTGGGAAACCCCTGGAGCAATAAAAAGACTCCGTTCTGCCTCAAGTAGCTTCTGTTCATAAAGTAGGCTTGAGGTAAGTTGATTGTCAAGCCTAGTCTAGTCTATTTTTTGGGGCTGGCCGCCTTTTTCTGTTTTTCCTTTTCCAACAAAGGCCGCAGTCCCATGTCGTACATCTGCAGCATCATGTCTACTACAATTGGTTCGGTCTTTTTGACCGAGCCTGCATTGTAAGGTGGCTTGGGGTCGTATTCCAAATCCAGCATTACGCCTTGAGTGTATTTTTTGCCCATCAGGTCGTCCATGATGCCCAGGGCCATGTCCATACCTGCTGTAACGCCGGCGGAAGTCCAATATTTGCCATCCTGCACATAGCGTTCAGGTTTGAAATTGGCACCATACAGTTGCATGAACTCCTCGGCACGGTACCAGTTGGTGGTGGCATTTTTGCCTTTCAAAAGCCCGGTGGCCCCCAAAATCCAGCCGCCGGTACACACACTGGTGGTGTATTTGGAGGTTTTGTCGATGCGGCGAATCCAGTTGAGCACCGCCGTATCCTGGGTTTGCATAAAGGTTTCTCTGGCACCACCAGGAATGACCAGGATATCGAGGTGTTTGACGTCGGCAATGGATTTGTCCACCTTGACCTGTAATCCACGTTGGTTTTTGACTAGGCCTTTTTCTTTGGCGACAAAAAAGATGTCGACGCTCATCAACTCGGAAAGCACCTGATAAGGGCCGACCGCGTCCAAAGTATTGTAGCCATCGTACACGTAAATGCCAATGGTTTTGATGGGCACCTTGGGTTGGGTCATGATGATGGCCATTAATTCTTCGTGGCGTTTGGCCAGGGAATCTTCTTTGGAGGTTTGGGCTGAGGCAAGGGTAACCGCGCAGAAACCCAAACAGAAGCTTAGGAAAATTTGAAACGATTTCATATTGTTAAAATTTGGTATTAAAACAGTAACCATAAAGAGTGAGCCGACTACTTCATCTTCAAAAAAACCGCCAGGCCAAACAGGCTAATGGTCAAAACCCCCAGGGCTGCCAGGGTCATTACCCCATCGCGGATGTTTTTTCCAAAGCCATCCAGGCCGTTGTACTTGTGCAAAAAAGCAAAGGATAGCCCCTCGTAGCGATCGGCGTTGACGACTTTGGCAGCCAGTCTTCCCGTAGCTGTTTCCAAGTAAAAGGTGGTTTTTTCCGGCGTGTCATAAGCCAATTTGACTACAGGCAGGCGCTTGTTGACAAAGCCATACTCCCCTGCAAATTTGCTGATCACCGCACTGGACAGCAGTTTTGCTTCTGCCAGGTTAAAGCCAGTGGTGGGTGCGCTGTCCATATCGCAGCAACTTGGCTCTGAGGAGTTGCATCCCGAGAATTGTTGCACCAAAAAGAGGGCGTACGCCTGATCTCCGTCCTTGAGCGGTGCATGAGAAAGCAATTCGAGGTATTCTGTCGAGCTTTGTTTGGTTTTCCAATCGCTTTTGACCACCCGCCAGTAATGCTTTCCGTCCCAGGATGCCAAGGAAAGGTTGCTCACTCCCTGCAAATTGGGTAACTTGGCTTGCGCCAAAGTGTCCGTTGTAAAACTCGGTTCGTGGACAAATTTCAAGCGCTCATCCGGCGTGAATTTTGTGGTAGCGTGGTACAAGCCCGACAAAGCAAAGGTAAAAGTGACCAGACTCACGGCGAGGCCCAATTGACGGTGGTATTTGCGCAGCAGTCCTTTTTTGTTGGATTTGGGTATGGAGCGAAAGCGCTTCCACATCAAGCCGTAAATCAACAACCCGCTCAATGCAGAAAGACAGATCAGGGTCAGAAAGCAGATCATGATGCTCAGCTGCAAGGTTTTATGGGTGATGCCGCTCAGGAATTCCCAATTGTGAAAGGTCTGAAAGATCCAGATGAAAATTTTGCGCTGTTGGTTGTTGAAGGTGGCCATGCGACTTTGAGCAGTCTCCACGTACACATCCATCTGATCGGCACGGTCAAAACTAACTTTCCAAACTGGCAAAAGTCGGTTAACGTACTTGTACTGTTTGTCAAAATCCTGAATTTGGGTAATGCCCTTGATGGCGGATTTTTGGTCATCGATCAAAAAACGAGCCATGCTTAGCGCATACTTGCGGTCTCCATCCTTCAATTCAATGCCATCCACCGTGCTGAAATAGCGGACTTGCTTGTCCAGTTTGACTTGAAAAAAACTACCTGCTTCAAAATTGACCAGCCGAACGTTTTTGATTTCCGCAATTCCATTTTTCTTCAACACAACGGCCAAATCCATTTTAACCGCCTCGGTTTGAATGGGTTGAGGAATGTAAATTTCATGCGCGATTTTTGGTTTGAACCAGTGCGACATGAAAGGGTGCATGATGCCGGAGGCCGTCCAAAAAATAGTGGGCACCAAGACCAATAACCCGATGTAGCGGTGCCAACGGTATACTTTCTGCTGCCAGGCGCGTTGGGTATCCTTCGCAGGCGTAGAATTGACTTCAAGTGGTTCTTGCGTCCCTTGAAAATGCAGGGATTGAGCTGGATTTTCCATTGGTTTTGTTTTAATCCAGTCGAAATCCAGGGCTGGAATTCGACTGGATGGAGTAGTGTTATTTGGATTTTCCGTCAAAATTGTACTGGATGCCTACCACAAAAGTGCGGGGTGCAGATGGCGTATAGGAGCTGCGATCGGTGGCATTGTTGCCTCGGGATACGTTGGTGGCGTACAGGGCATCGCCGAGGTTCATCACGTTGGTGTACAACTCCACGCCTTTCCATTTGTAGCCTGCCCGTAGGTTGAGCACATTGTAGCCTTCGTAGCTGATGGTGTTGGTTTGGTTTTGGTACCAGCCGTCAACATGTTGCCATTCCAGGGCCGTACGGAAGTTTTTGAACCAGGTGGGATAGTAGCTCAATTCGGTATTCCAAACCCAACGCGGTGCCGAGGGCATGTCTTTGCCATTTACGTTTTTGACCGCATCAGCAGCCTTTTGGCTCAATATGAATTCCTCGAAGCGGTGCACCGAGTTGGTACCTCCATAGCGAAAAAAGAACTGCGCCGAAGGGCGGTAAGTCAACCCAAACTCAATCCCTCGGTGGAGCGTTTTACCAGCCGATTGGTAATCAAAACTGTTGTCGGCCTGGCGGATGTTGAGCAACTCGTTGCTGCCCTTCATTTGGTAATACGCCAGATCAAGGTAGAGTTTGTTTTTCAACAAAGAAACCCAGCCGCCAATTTCGGCATTGTCAAACAAGGCGGGCTGAAGGTTGTAGTAAAACAGATCTCCGTTGGCGGCAGCGGTAGGTCGTTTGCGAAAAATGGCGGTCAAACTGGGCGGAGAAAACCCCTTTGAATAGTTGGCATACAGCCCCATTCCCTTGGCGACCTCATAAGTAGCCCCAATCTTCGGAGTGGTTTGGCGATAAGCCTTGCTGCCAGAAGTATTGTCGATGTTGTTGACATAATCAAATGCCATTTGGTCATAGCGAAAGCCACCCGAAATGCGCAGTTTGTGGATGGGCTCAAAATCGTATTGCAGGTAAGCACCTGTATTGTGGATGTCTGCTTCGTAATTGGCAATTTGAATATCCGGGCGTTCTTTGGCAATGCTGTACTTTTCGACCGATTTTTTATCGGCACGCAGTTGGGCATTCAGATCCACCTGATAAGACGTGTAATCGTTGGGTGAAAAATCGACTACTGTTCCTACAATCAATTTGGAATCCAGAAACTTAAAGCGCTGGGTATGCTGGGCGATGACCCCAATGCTGCGAAAGTCATTGGAGTTGATTTCGCCACGAGCCGTACTGGCCCCTGAAGTCCAACGGATGCTGTACGAAGGGTTTTGGCCATGCTTGTTGTTGCGGTGGAAGGCGGTTACGAAGGTTTGGGCATTTTTGTTCCATTCGTGCTCCAGGGTAAGTCTGGCTCGGACAGCATCGGATTTGCGGTAGGTGAAATCGGTGGTACTCACGTATTGGCGGTTGTAAAATGCGATGCTGTCGGTGCTGCCACTGGTTTGAGAATTGTAAGAACCAGCCATAAAGGTAGAAACCAGGCGAGTTTTTGGGGTGAAATGGTACTCCAGGCGAGCATTGATCACCGATTTGTCGTAATCAGAACTGCTGATCCATCCCTCGCGCTGGCGGGAGGTAAGCCCACCCACGTAAAAACCAAATTTCTTGTTGATCATGGCTCCTGCGCCAAATTGCAGGCGCTGGTAGCCCCATTGGTCAAACTGGATGCCCAAGCGAGCGGTCGGCACAGCAGTAGGTCGTTGGGTGATGAAGTTGATGGCACCGCCTACTGCTTCTGCCCCATAAATCGAAGAAACTGGGCCTTTCACCACTTCGATCGAGCTTATGGTAAACTGATTGATTTCCAAAAGGGAGTTGTGGTTAAAAACACCCAATGGCCGAATGGGCACTCCATCTTCCATGTACAAGAAGTAGGCATTGGTGGTTATGGGTTGGCGAATGGCCATGGAGTGCTGCTCGTTGTTGAGGTTGACCATCAGCACACCCGGTGTTTTGTTGATGATTTCGTAAACTGCCGTTGGTTTGGCCTCATCAATTTGCCGGGCACTGAGTTTGGAAATGGCCATCGGCGCATTGGTGCGCAACGCTGCTTCCCTACTGGCCGTGATGACCACGTTTTGCAGGTTTTCAACTACAGGCTCTAGGCTAATGCTCATGTTTTCAGCTGGGGTAAGTACCGTAGGCTGATAACCTACACTGTTGATCAAAAGCTGTCCTTCGTTGAACACCAATGAAAACCAGCCATTGGCATCGCTAACCGTACCCTTTGTTTTGCTTAGGTTGCTGATGGTGGCACCTACAATCGGTTCTTTGGATTGCTGATCGAAAATTTTGCCGCTTACTGTTTGTTGGGCAAATCCGACATGGACGGCCAAGAATAGCTGGCATATAGCAAGTATATAGCGCATGATGTTGTGCTGTTTTTTTAAACAATTATTACACGAATTTCTGCAAATGAATCAGTGATTGGTTCGAGTCAATAGCGCTCGAATCCATACAAAGTGGTTATTGGAAAGTCAAGAGGCAAAGCTAGAGTGAGGCGTGTGATGATTGGTGCAAAACAAAATCTGGCACCCACAACTCAGCAGCTTGTGCGCATACTTTCCAACAAAAAGTAAATGGAGACAGTAAAAGACAGGCTTCGCCCATCGATTTAAATCGTGGAAAAAGCCGGTGGTTTGATCAAAGCCAGGATGTGCTGATGAGAGATCGGCTGCATGTAGCGATCCTGCACCTGATGTAGAGCAACAGGCTCTTGATGTGGCATTCTAAATGTAAGGCATTGAAAAACATACACTAAACTCTTGCCAAGCAGGTCTTCGAGCCCATTGACAAAATTGTTGTGCCCTTGTTGGTGCACATCGCGCATTTTGGTCATCAGAAAACACTTGCCATCGCAGTGCAGTTCTGGACGATTTTTGTTGATGCAAAGCTCTTTGGCAATAAAGGTTTGATTTGCCTTGAACCACGCCCATACCAGTCCCATCTTCCAGCAAGGCCAGAGGATGAGCACAACCATGAAGTAGGAGAAGACAATTCTAAACATGGGTAAATTTCATTGAACGCCAAAAGCGATTTTCAACGATTTGCGTGCGCAAAGCTATTAATTAAATTGGAATTTGTATTGCACCTCGGCAAGTTTTTACACATAGAATAACAAACTTTTCGAGGTGCAATATTCCTGGATGTTTTTCCAGTTATTTCAACAAGGCTTGATCGGCCACGTGACCCGATTCGGGTGCGCCTGCTGCAATCCATTGCCGCACAAATTCGATTTGGTTGGCCGTCAGTTTTAGCCCTCCAGTGGGCATTTTTTGCCCAAATTGATACGCCGAACCTTCCCAACTGATTTTGGCAAAAAGAAAACTTTTGGCGGGATCGCCTGGTTTGACCGACTTCAACCCAGCAGCTCTTGCCTGTGGATTGTGGCTGTCTTGATTAAGTAAACGTTGATAGGTTTTTTCATCGCCTAAGCCATGGTGGCCAAAATCGCCTTCCTTCGCGTGGCAACCAGATAAGGCGCAGGAGGTTTTAAAAATTTTTTCGTAAATCAGATTGTAACTGCCTTCGGGAGGGGTATAGCTCGGCTTGGCCGTTTCTTCTTTTTTGCAAGCGATGGCGAACAAGAGGCTAGCAAAAACTGCCACGGTTATTTTTTTGGTTGAAAACATGTCAGGTGAATTAAGAGCTTGTTTAAAATGAAAAAATGGATTTGCTTAAAATTAAAACCCGTAGCGAAGTCCTACGCGAAAGGTTTTATAAAGATAAAGATTGGGCGCACCTTCGGGATCAACGGGCATGTATTTCAAGGCCAGTAGCCAGTTGGCACCCACTTGAAAGTCGATAGGGTGGGCAGAATCTGGTGCAAAACGCCAACTCATTTGAAGGTCTGGACCCAAATTTTGCCGCAAAAAACCTGGCGTTGAATTGTCGGTAGGCACCCATTTTCCTTCCTCGTAGGCGTAGCGAATGTCCTTGGTTTTGGCCCTGCCGATGCGGTAAATAACGCTTGGCGTGAGCCGGAGTTGACTAAATATTCGGATATCAGCGCCTAGGCGGGTGCCCAGAAACAAATAGTTTTCCGAATAAGGATTCTGCCAAAATCCAGCGTGCAAATCCTGGAAAAGTCGCGTGCCTTTGCGTTTTCCTTCATCCCAGGTGCGTTCAATGGCTAAGGAAAACCCGGGACGAATGGTCACCTGATTGGTAGTTTGTAATGAGCCAGCATCAATGGCAATACCCCTATCCTGGTGAAAGAGGTTCAAGGTAGCAGCCCAAGGACTAGCTTTTTGCCCATAACCTGCGACTACATAGCTCAAGCATAGCGCGAGGCATGCATATTTTATTTTCATAACATTCGGATTGAAACACCAGTGCTGGTGAATGTTTACAGGAAGAAGTAAAAGAAAATGCCCATTTCATCCTCGGAGGTTACCCCAAAACGGATTTCGCGGTTGGTGTCATTTTCATAGGTAATCATGGTACGGACACCATCGCCTTTTTCGATTTCAATAAAGTCGGGGACGTACACAAACTTGGGGTCGTGCCAGTTGTCGTTCGTGTACATCAATTGCCCATCTTTGGGGCCGCCAACGTAGTACACTTCAAATTTTTTGCCGCGTTTGTGCATGTGGGAAAACAAGACCTTGAGTTTTCTTTTTTCAGGAAAAATCTCGGTGTATTCAATGGTGGTGGTTTTTTTAGCAGGGAGCACCAGTACATCACCGTTGTTTGCACTTTGTTGTTTCAAGAAGTATTTTACTTCCGATTTGGGTTTGGTGTAAATGTTCATACTCACTTCCCCAAAAATGGTCTGGTTCGATTTGTTGAAATAGTGTGAGTTCAGGTCGAGCGTTGAATTGGCTGCAATGGGCACGGCAAAACCTTCCGGGAAGTCAACCCGTTGATAGGGCGATGCAGCCTCGGCTAGCAAATTCATGTTCTCCATGTTGGAAAAAGTGTTGATGCGGCCATCGGCCTGGTTTTGATCCCGCATTTCACCGATTTTGGGCAGCCCGACCTTTTTTTCATCTTCGTACTGGTACGCAATGACGTGGTGTGAACCTTCGCGTTGTTTCACTTCATATCCCGACATGTAAATTTCCTCGGTGTTGCCGATGGGTACACGCATAAACCATTCCCGTTCAAAGTTGGCCGGAATGGGAAAGGCCGGAACGTGGAGATTATAGCCCGTACCAGGATCCGGCTTTTTCAGTGGTACAAAATCTTTGGGGACCGCAGCTGGGTCGTAGTCCCAAGCTTCCACTTTCACACAGGAATAAAGGGCAAAAGTGAGCAAAAAAAGCAGCAGGGTGATTTTTGAAATGTTGCTTGCCATAATGGAATTGTTTTTAATGACTCAAAACTCCAAAATCAATCGGTCAATGGTGTTCGAGTTTATAGATTGGAACAAGTTTATTGCAAAATAGAGCGGCTATTGGGGTCAAACACGAGGTTTGATCTTTCCTGTTTTTGAAATTCCGTAGGCGAAATGCCTACGTTTTTTTTGAAGGCGGTATTGAAAGCGGTTTTGGAATTGAAACCTGCTTCAAAAGCAATCCCTACCATGGTGAGGTGGCTATGCTGTTTCGAAAGGAGTAATTTTTTGCTCTCCTCAACGCGGTAACGATTGATGAATTGGGCGAAATTTTCACCAAAGCCCAGGTTAATCAACTCCGAGATTTCATGCAAACTCAAGTCCTGGTGTTTGGCCAATCCGGCAAGGCTGATTTCGGGGTTGAGGTAGGGTTTGTCCTTTTCCATACTTTCCAAGAGCAAGGCTTTGAGTTGATCAAATTGATCTTCTGGAATGCGCTGACGCCGTGAGGACAATGACTCGTCCTGTTCTTCTAAAATTTTCTCAGCCTCTTCGGCTTGTTCGGGCGACAAAGGGAAAACTTCTTTTTGTTGCAAGGCAAAATACCCTAAGGCGTAAATGGCAATAAAATAAACGAATGAGTACTTGCTTTCCGTTTGTTCGATGGGTAAGAAGAAAACTTCGACCAACCAGGTTAGCACCATTAAACCTACGCCGCATAAAAAATAAAACAACCATTTGAGTTGAAATTCTTCGGGGGTTGCGGTAAAATTTTCGATGTTTCGCTGGTGTCTGAGGAGCACCCTGAAAGAAAAAAACAAATAACCTACTATCTGCAAGACAATCAAGGCGATCACAATGACATCAGCAACCTTCAATTCAACAGCAGTGGTGCTTGGCTCAGCTTGAGCCACCTCGGGAGTAGACAGCCAAACCAGGAAATTCAGGGCCATCAACAGCATACTTGCCGAAAAATGCCAAAGGTCTTTTATCCTGAAGTTTCGGTTGGGGGTCACAAATCGCAGAACACAGAGGTACAGCGTAGGGGCCAATACTAAAAAATTGAAGTTAAACAATAAGATCAACCAGTAAGGCTCTTCAGCAAGGCCATAAATTTTTAGGTTCCCATCAAAAAGTGCTGAACTCAGCAACAACAAAAAGAGCGCCAACCAACGATTGGCAATGATGTTGACATCACGGCGTACCGTAAGCACCAAAAAGGACAGGAAAATGGCACTTCCAGTACCGAGCACATTGAGCAAAGTAAGCATGATCGAAATGACTTGTAGAACCTAAAAGTTCTGTTGATGATTGGTTCCCTTTAGATGTAAGAATTGTGGGGTGCCCCCTATTTGGTCAAGGGTTAAAGTGAAAAGTGAATAGTGAAAAGTGAAAAGTGAAAAGTGAATAGCGAAAAGTTAAAAGCGGGTACAACAGCAGTTTTTCAACTACTGACTATTATTTTCGACTTTTAAATTTGGAAGGATAGAAATGTCCCTCTAATTTTCACTTTTCACTTTTCACTTTTCACTTAAAAATTATGCGTTATTTCATCTTCTTCCTTTGCTGCTTTTTCAGTTATTCGCTGCAAGCACAAGCACCTTATGGCGCCATTCGTGGTGTTTGGTTGGCTGCTCAGGATAGCGTTTTGGATTCCAAAACCAACATTCAGCAGGTAGTCACCAATTGTAAAAAAGTGGGCATCAACAACATTTATGTCGTGACCTGGAATCGGGGATACACCCTCTATCCCAGTGCCATCATGATGGAGCGTTTTGGCGTGGCCATCGACCCACGGTATGGCAAGCGCGATCCCTTAAAGGAATTGATTGAGGCAGCGCATGTGGAAAACATTAAAGTTCATGCCTGGTTTGAATTCGGTTTTGCCTGTGCCTATGGCGATTCAGGAGCTTATCTGCTCAAAAAATACCCCTATTACGCGGCCATTGGCCCGGATGGGAAACCTGTTGAAAAAAATGGCTTCAAATGGATGAATGCCTTTCACCCGCTGGTGCAAAATTTTGTCAAAAGTTTGGTGCTGGAGGTAGTGAAAAAATACGACATTGATGGCATTCAAGGTGATGACCGGATGCCTGCCGTCCCTTCGCTGGCGGGCTATGACCCTTATACCGTTGCTGAATACAAAAAACAACACAACCGCCTTGCGCCGCCCGTGAATCACCTGGATAGCAACTGGATCCAATGGCGAGCCAAACGGCTGAATGCATTTGGCAAGGACTTGTACCAGTCGGTCAAGGCCGCCAAACCCAATGTAACAGTGAGCATGGCACCGAGCATTTATCCCTGGTCCTTGCAGGAATACCTCCAGGACTGGCCGACTTGGCTGCGTGAAGGTTATGTGGATTATGTTGTGGTGCAATTCTACCGCTACAAACTGGACGAATACGAAAAAATCCTGCAAGAAGCGATTCAACAGGTTGGGGCGAAAAAAGATCGCCTTTATGCCGGGGTATTGAGCAGTTTGGGCAACGGGTATCTGGCTAGCCCGGGATTGCTCAAAGGAATGCACGACCTAAATCAAAAGTATGGTTTGCCTGGTGAGGTGTTTTTTTATTATGGCGGAGTGCCAAAGCAGCAGGCATTTTTCAAAAAAATCAAATAAAAATGTGCTGATTTGTTGATGTCGCATCAGCAAATCAGCACATTAAACTCAATATAGCATCAGCGAACCTGACCCTGCCACTTCAGCGTAGTACAGGCGCACCCGAATGATGTATTCCCGGCCCTGGATGAGCCGCAATTGGATTTTTGAATTCAAACCCGTACCACTGTCGTCGTCTCCGGCGAGGAAAATCTCTTCACCAGCAGCTTTTTCAAAAAGCACCATCAAGGTATCCATTCTTCCAAAGGTTTCGATGGTGTACCTGCGGGATACGGTGGGTTTAAACCGAAAGTTTTTTTGCTCCCCCGCACTGATGTTGAACAACTGCGATTCTGAAACTTTGAGCTCAATGTAGTCACTCGTAGTAAGCGGCGGATAGAATTTTTTCATAAATTCCTTGTCCTTACTCGATAGCCCTCCCGGCGGGTTGATGCCATTGCGGTAGGCGGCTGGTTCCCGGATCAGGCCCGCTTCAAAAGGATAATGCATGATGGAGTTTGGATCGTGCGTAGAGCCCTGTACTTCGTTGGAAGGTATTTTCCGAATGATGTTGTAAAAAGTGGTTTGCCGATCCCAGCTGTTGGGCGGTGCAGCCAGAGCGTTGTAAACGGCCTCTTCATCCCAGATGATGCCAGCATTGGGGTTTTGGTGTTCGTGTGGCGCACCCAGGGTATGCCCAATTTCGTGCAAGGCGGTATCGATGTCGTTGCTGATGTCCCAACCAAAATTCATGGTGCGTTCATTGGGCGAACTGGCTATGTCAATGACGTCTCTGCCCACGTAAGACCAGGCACCATCGCCTTTTTTGAAGCCGATTCTGACCTGGGCCTCATTTTTGTCGGTGGTTTCTTCAAATTCCAAGCCTATGCCTAAATCTTTCCAGGTTTTGAAAGCCTGTTTCACCGTGTTTTTTTGCGCAGTGCTGCCTTTCCAGGAACTCGGAGAACCGTCGGTCGGTCCATTGAAGAAGTAGTACTTTAATTTGGTGCCATTGACCCATTTTTTGCTGGTCACCAGGATCATCCGCTCCCGGTTGGGACTTACCTCGGGGTCGAATTTACGCTCCTGGAGGGGGATCATGGAACAGTAGTGGTGTTTGGTAGCGGCGGGTTCTTTGGACTTGTTTTCGTCCTTAGTGGTGGTGGATTTTTTGGTGTTTGCCATTTAATTTGAGATTTAGTTGTGGTGAAACGGGGTTCACCCTGGGTTTGAAAAATGAATTGGATTGAGTGCAAATGTAGGGGCTTTGGTGGTGGTAGTCAAGGGGGCTTAAAAACAAGGCATGATTAATTAACGGGCCAGAATGTCAACTAATTTTGTTTGCCCCAAGCATTTTTTTCTTACCTTCGCCCCCGCAAAAAAATATCTCCTCCAATGCTCACAGTCAGCGATGTGTCCTTGCAGTACGGCAAGCGGGTTTTGTTCAGCGAAGTCAATGTAAAATTTACCCGTGGCAATTGCTACGGCGTGATTGGTGCCAATGGTGCGGGCAAATCCACATTTTTGAAAATTTTGTCGGGCGAAATCAACCCCAACCGTGGTTCGGTCTCTTTGGAGCCAAATTGCCGCATGGCAGTACTCAAACAGAACCACTTCGAGTTTGAGGAATTCACCGTGTTGGACACCGTTTTGATGGGGCACAAGGAGATGTACGCCATCATGGTAGAAAAAAACGCCATCTACATGAATCCCGATGCCACCGAAGCAGAAGGATTGCGGGCGGCGGATTTGGAAAACCTGTACGGCGAAATGGGCGGCTGGACCGCCGAAAGCGACGCGGCCACCCTGCTGAGCAACCTGGGCGTAAAGGAGGATTTGCACTACCGCCAAATGAAGGACCTCAACGGTTCCGACAAAGTGAAAGTGCTCTTGGCACAATCCCTTTTTGGCGATCCTGATATTCTGCTGCTCGACGAGCCTACCAACGACTTGGATGCCGAAACCATCACCTGGTTGGCTGACTTCCTGGCGGATTTTAAAAATACCGTGATCGTCGTTTCCCACGACCGTTACTTCCTGGACATGGTGTGTACCCACGTGGCCGACATCGACTTCCAAAAGATCAACATCTTTACGGGCAACTACTCCTTCTGGTACGAATCAAGCCA
Source organism: Saprospiraceae bacterium (assembly GCA_027488855.1). Taxonomy (GTDB): domain Bacteria; phylum Bacteroidota; class Bacteroidia; order Chitinophagales; family Saprospiraceae; genus Haliscomenobacter. The sequence continues at coordinate 3,825 of JAIYAV010000351.1, read as the reverse complement.
ATTGATGCTCCAGCAGGCGGCTAATAAGAACAAAAAGATTGAGCAGAAGCGCCAGGAAATGATGGAGTTTATCCAACGATTCAGCGCCAATGCCTCCAAGTCGCGGCAAGCGACCTCGCGCAAAAAAGCCCTGGAAAAACTCAACCTGGAAGAGATGAAACCTTCCAGCCGCAAATACCCTTACATCTACTTCCAAATGGAACGGGAACCAGGGGATCAACTCCTGGCCGTGCGCGATCTCAAAGCCACCGCTTCAGATGGCAGCTTGTTGTTTTCCAATGTGTCCTTTACGGTTAATCAGGGAGAAAAAATCACCATTCTCAGCCGTGAGGCTACGGCCATTACTGCCTTTTATCAAATCCTGGCAGGCAAACAAAAACCTGATGCGGGCACTGTTGAGTTTGGACAAACCATCACAGTGGGTTACCTGCCCAACGAAAACCAAGAGTTTTTTAAGGCAAGCAACGATACGGATTTGATCAACTGGCTGCGCCAATACTCCGAAAACAAAGACGAACAATTCATCCGCAGCTTCTTGGGTCGGATGTTGTTTTCGGGCGAAGAGGTACACAAAAACTCCAGCGTATTGTCGGGAGGGGAGAAGGTGCGTTGTATGTTGGCCAAAGCGATGCTGGGACACCCCAACTTTGTGCTCATGGACGAGCCCACCAACCACCTCGACCTGGAATCCATCACCGCCCTCAACACGGCCATGCAAAACTTCAAGGGCAACCTGATCTTCAGCTCGCATGACCACGCGTTGACTTCCTCGGTAGCCAATCGCATCATCGAAATTACGCCAAGAGGAGTGATTGATAGTTTGATGGATTACGATGATTATTTGGTTTCGGATAAAATCAAGGCGGATCGGGAGAAGTTGTATAAGTAAGGGGGAGGTTCTTCTGTTTCCGAAAATAAGCTTAAACTACCTATATCTAAGGTGAATACCTAAGGTGCTCTAAGGTGTCTAAGGTGGTTCAAATAAAAACTCTTGCGCGCAAGCGCGAAGAGCACATTTTTTCTTCACCACCTTAGGCACCTTAGAACACCTTAGGAACGAAAACAATGCTTAGTTTTGACCAAAACAAACAAAACGAAGCATGGTTTCCTACACACTACATCAAAGCTTGGCACGCCTTTGCGCCCTGGCTTTTAGCATCGCACTCTTTCTTCCAATTTCCCTCCCCGCCCAATCCATCCCCCTCCCAGAGCACCCACGCCCCGACTTCGAGCGCCCGGACTGGATCAACCTCAACGGCACTTGGGCCTTTGAATTCGACAAAAACGACCAGGGCCTCACCCAAAAATGGATGAGCGGCAGCCGCAAGTTCAGCAAAAGCATCAACGTCCCTTTTCCTTGGGGCGCACCGCTGTCTGGGGTAGGGGATGAGGCCGATATCGCCTGGTACCAGCGCGAAATCAAAGTGCCCGCCGCCTGGAAAGGCAAACGCACCTTCCTCACCATTGGCGCCAGCGATTGGGAAACCACCGTTTACCTCGATGGCAAAGAGTTGGGCAAACACCAGGGCGGCTACACGCCCTTTTCCTTCGACCTTACGCCACTCCTCAAATACGACAGCCCGCAGCGCCTCAGCATTCGGGTAGACGACAAACGTCGCCAATTCACGCTGTACGGCAAACAAGGCTACGGCAACGCCCGCGGCATCTGGCAAACCACCTACCTCGAAGCTCGCGGCCAAAACCACCTCGATGCCCTGCACTTTTCGCCAGATATCGACAACAATAAGGTAAAAGTCAACGCCTACCTGCCTGCACCCGCCAGCAGCGACTTGCAATTGGAACTCAAACTGGCGGGCAAAACCAGCACCCAGAAAATTGCGGTGGGCAGCTCCAGCCTGACTTTTGAAATACCCATCGAAAATACCCACCTGTGGACTTTGGATGACCCTTACCTCTACGATGTGGAAGCCAAACTCAGCGATGGCAAAAGCGCGTCGGATGTGCTCAAATCCTACTTCGGCATGCGCAAAATCTCGGTAGTCGACCTACCTGGAACTACCCATCCCTACATCGCGCTCAACAACGAACCCATTTACTTGCAACTCACGCTGGATCAATCCTACCACCCCGAGGGGTTTTATACTTTCCCTGACGATGAGTTCATGAAAAACGAAATCCTGCTGGCGCGGGGCATTGGCCTAAACGGCATCCGTACCCACATCAAGGTGGACATTCCCCGCAAGTTGTACTGGGCGGATCGATTGGGCGTACTGGTCATGTCGGATTTACCCAACTCCTGGGGCGAGCCCGACGCTGATGCGCGTAAAGAAAGTGAATACACCCTGCGGGAAATGATCAAACGGGACTACAACCACCCTGCCATTTTTTCCTGGATCACCTTCAACGAAACCTGGGGGCTGACCACCAAAGTGGAGGAAAATGGCAAAAAGCAGAGCAAATACCTGCCCGAAACCCAAAAATGGGTAGTCTCAGTGTACCAGCTGGCGAAACAACTTGACCCCACTCGCCTCGTCGAAGACAATTCGATTTGCTGCGGCCGTGGCCACACCGAAACCGACATCAACTCCTGGCACGAGTATCTGCCCGGCTGGGCCTGGGAGGAGCACCTCAAAAACATCGACGCCAACACTTTTCCAGGCAGCAAAAACCACATGGAGGCAGGCTACACCCAGGGCCGCCAGCCCAATATCAACTCCGAATGTGGCAACGTGTGGGGTTACGATGGCAGCACCGGCGATGTGGACTGGAGCTGGGATTACCACCGCATGATGAACACCTTTCGCAAATACCCCAAGGTAGCAGGCTGGCTCTATACCGAACACCACGACGTGATCAACGAATGGAACGGCTATTGGAAATTTGACCGGACAAACAAATTCACTGGCTTGGAAGAAATGGTAGAGGGCATGTCCATCAAAGACCTGCATTCGATGATCTACATCTCGACGGGCAACGAAATCAGCAAAACGGTTAAGCCGGGTGAAAGTGTCAAAATCCCGCTCTACGCTTCGTTTTATACCAACAGCAAGGACTTGGGCAGCACCCTCACCCTGCAAATCCAGCTTTACGGCTACGATGCCTTGGGCCAAAAGAAAACCTGGATGCGCACCCAGCGCAGCGTGCCTTATACACCCTGGATGCAAAAGCAACTGGACTCCCTTGCGCTGACCTTGCCCAATGAAAAAGGCATCGCACACTTGTCATTGGTGTTGCAAGACGCCCTGGGCAACGACCTGCACCACAACGTGATGAGCTTTGTGATGGAAGCGCCTATGCCTAAACAATTGACTTTGCCAAATGGCAAAACGGCTCAATTGACCAGCGTAGATGCCAAAGATTTCAGCGCGGCCAAATGGAGCAAAAAACAATGGAATGTATTGGATGGACTCAAAGTAAACGGCGCAGGCAGTGGCTTTTTTGAATACACTTTCAAAATGGCGAACAAACCTATGGGGAACGAATCCGCAACCTTTGTCGCGGAATTGGGTGCCAAGCAATTGTTGGTCAAAGACATCGATAAAAGTACCAATGTCAATGTAGACTATATGTTGGGCGGCAAAGTTGACCCCAGCCTCAATCCCAATTCTTACCCCATGACGGACGAATACCTAGCCCCTAGCACGGTCAATGTTACGGTAAATGGCATATTCGCGGGTAGGGTAGATCTGGCAGACGATCCTGCGGATCACCGGGGTGTGTTGTCCTGGCATTATCAACCCAAGGTGCGCAAACTGCAAGAGGCGGGTTCTTATGGGTATCGGGTAGCGGTGAGTATTCCTGCTCAAGCGCTGAACATCGCGAAAGTGACGGGTGAATTGGTGGTGAGGCTGGAAGTGCCGGATT
>JAIYAV010000105.1 GCA_027488855.1 Saprospiraceae bacterium | reverse complement strand
CCAGCTTGGGTTCAAAGCCCGTGTTGTCACTTTTGCGCAGCAAGACCGAGACTGTGGAGCTATTTAAATTCGCGACGGCAAGGTCTGGTCGCCCATCGCCGTTGAAATCACCGACCGCTACGGAGGTTGGATCATTCCCGGTCACATAATCCACCTTGGTTTCAAAGCCCGTGTTGTCACTTTTGCGCAGCAAGACCGAGACATTTTCGGGACCTTGATTCGCCACGGCAAGGTCTTGACGCCCATCGCCGTTGAAATCCCCGACCGCTGCGGATAAAGGAAAACTCCCAACCCCAGAATTCAGCGCAGGCGCAAAAGCATTCGCATTGAAGATGCTACAGCCTACGGTGTTTACAGTGAGCGGGAAGCTGCGGGTGGTGCTCCCTCCTGCGCCATAGGCGGTTACGGTAATGGTGTAAGTACCCGCAGGGTGGGCATTGGTGATGCGTACCACGCCAGTAATGGGATCTACTTCCAGTTCGCCGTTGAAAGCAGTACTGGTGGTGGCGGTAGTATAGGTGGTATTGGTAGGAATAGCATTCGGAGAGACGGTGCTGTTGCTGCCGAGGTCGATGGAAGTGGTAGGGTAAGTGCCGAGGGTGGGCTGATTCGCTGCCCTGACCGTGTTGTCGGCATTGGCATCGTCAATGGCTTTGCGCAGAGAGCCCATGCCGCTATTGTTGGTGTTGCTGACCGTGAAGGTAGTTCCATGTAAGGAAGTAATAACCGCACATAGCAATGCGAGGCTCAAGAGAATTGGTTTCATGAGAATGATTTGTGTATTGGTCGTATTCGGTAAAGGTTAAAAAAAGTCTTTACCAGGCTCCTGCCCACAAAAATACCGTTAAGCATTGTCACAAAAGTGGGAATACCTCAGTCTTGATTCCTTGCCGATTCGTTGCATTCTCTTGAATATTCGTTGCACCGGGCCAAAAACAAAACTGCCCACTCGTTTTCAGGTGAACGGGCAGTTTCACTAAGTCTTTGACAATAAATTACTTACCTTTTGCTCCTGGGGTGTACCCGAACATTTCCTGAAATAACCTTGAAAAATGGGGAACGTCTTTGTAGCCCACTTGCCAGGCGACCTCCGAAACCGTCCGATCACTGGGTTCGAGCAGCGATTTGGCTTTCTGCAGGCGGTAGGTGCGGATGAAATTGGAAGGTGTAGTGTCCACCAGCGCTACAATCCTGTACCAAAGATAACTTCTGTGGTTCATTCACGGACCAGTCGCCGATAACGGCCAGGGGCCTCAGGATGACTTCTAAAAGCATCTTTTTCCACAATTTCAGCCCCCTACGACGGCCAAAAATATTTGTCTATTTTTGACCGTCAAGGGTGTTGAAATATGGGAAAAGTATCCTGACAAACCTTCCTGAATTGAGTTAAACTTATTCTTTGACTGCTTGGTGAAGGAGCCTTGGCCAGACACATTTTTTGGAACATTACCCTAAAGGACTGCAATTCTTATTGCAGCTACTGGAGCAGGAAGTTCGTTCCATTGCTTTGTCGTCCAGTCTAGCCAACAAGGCGCGTAGCCGCCTGGACGTTGCTTGTCACTGATTACCCACACGGTACCATCTCGACCTACGGATATATCACTGGCAACGACTCCCGGATAATGCACACCAGTTCCATCCTGATTGACAAGCCATACAGCCCCCGCCGAATTTACCATCATGGCACTCCCGTTGGGCAAAACAGATACCCTTGTCCCCGCGGCAGATTCCGAGACGGGGTGCCATTCCGAAGTTGGTGGATTGTGCATTTGCGCCCAATACGGAGCAAAGCCTCTGTTCCGCTGCTCATTGCTAATAATCCACGTAGGACTATTCCAATTACTACCTACATCTTGCGCTTTGTGAGCAGATTTTACGGGAGTTACGTGATTTTCCTGATCCAGGAGGAGCATTTTCCCATTGGAGTTAACAGCTAAGGCATAAGAAGATTGCGAGCCCAATCCTACAATACTTATCGCGCCAGCCGTCTTTGGTAGTTCATGCCACTGTTTGGAATCTCGGTCATACCAGCAAGTTATATACCCCCCGGGGCATGGTTTATTACTAACTATCCAGATTATACCGTGACTAGTCACCCCGATATCCGTGGCACCTCCATCATAAGGAAGGTGCTCGCCATCGGGTAAGGAAAAGACCTGACCTTGATCGTTTACAACAAAAACAGTCTGGTTTTGGAAGTTTCCATATATCCAGGCGGCTAATGTGTCTTCAATATCAATGTGTTGCAGGTTCATAGAAGAGTATGCGTATGTATCAAACCAGGTACCGCCATTCGAAGAATTTAAAAGTTTTCTTATCTCAAATAAAAGGTCGGAGTTGTTGGCAGGTGATAATGCCTCCATAGCAAGGGCACTAATCGTCGGAATGAAACAGTTAGAATTGACAAACACAGATGGATCATATCCGCTTGTTTTAAGATCATTGGCTAACTTTTTGTAGGTCGGGGCTTGCCCACCAGGTGCTGATTCGATACAGGATAAGGTGTCTGAAAAATCGAAATATTCCCATTTGGTTCCAGCGGCTAATCTCGCGAAAAGCCAGTCATTATTATCATCACTTGAACCAGGAGCCGTTCTTAAATCAACCCCAACACACCCCCCGCTATAATAAAGCGCCTGTATGCCATTATCCATAATCTCTTTTCCATCTCCTGCACCAGATGCAACTCCGATTTTTTTCGGCAACTTTGGATACCCGCCGAGTGCATTGAGGTCGTCTACGAAGGCAGTTCGTCGCGGGCTTTGGGGATTATTGAGTTGCTTATTTATGCTGTCCCACCAAAAGAGTAGTAGCTCTTGCGCTGCGCGAGTTTGAAGTAGAATCTTTACATCATTAGCACCAGTACTATGCCTAGCAAAATAATCGGCAAATAACTGTACGCTTAATGGCACGTAAGCGCCAGTGTGGGGGGAATCAATGGAAAAATATTTTTCTGTATAATGTGGCATGTTATTCTTCTCCATGTAAGTCAAAGCATAACGGGCTACAACCCCACCCATACTAGCCCCTCCAACAATTAAATGGGGAGAGGTTTTGTTGGTTTGCAGTTTGGAAATAGATGTATTAATTGCAGCAATCATGACCCCGGCATTTAACTCCATCCCTAGGGTACCTTCATTGAAGCCTACAATCACAATATCTTTCCCACTTGCGCGTAAATTTTCTGCAAGGTTGTGCGCATTAAGTTTCTCCCAAAGATATTCCAGTGGATAGTTCCCTGGGAAACCTTCGGCAATGAGGACAGGAGCAGTAAGTTTATCATGGCCTGTGCCATAGAAGACCCATGCGTGCCCCACTACTTTACGTCCGTCGTCATCGAAGATCCCGTTGAAAACCCAGATCTCATTTGGATTAGGGGTCTTAGTTCCATGAACCTCAAGGATGAAAGATGTACTGAGCTCTCCCTTGTCCGTTTGCCCCCGCAAGGAAATTTGTTTAGTACCCGTCGAGGCGTAGCTAGTAGTCACTTCCTTATCTAAAGGCAGGGGACGCCAACCCGTGCCATCATCCAGATCAATTTCCAATTCCATAAATTCCCTTTTACTGTTTGTGAAATAGCAATCGGTCGGAATCTTAAAGCGAGCATCTAAACCATAGTGTTTAACTGGCTCAGGCGTAAATCCCAGAAATATTTGCTTGAGTATCGCTGAAGCGAAGAAGGCATGGCGTTCTTCCACCACATCTTTCATCGCTTCGGCATCAGAAACATCGCTGGGTATCTCAAAGGGAGTATCTTCATCCACGTGTCGGAGCAGAGAAGCGACAAAACGGTCTCGCGCTGTCGTGTAGTGATAGTCAGCTATGGCAATTGGAATTATGCCCTCTTCGTGGTGTGCAGCGGCAAGCTTATCCACATCATCAATGCTAGCCATTTTTACGGATGGCAGTGATCCGGTTGCCAGCTCATGGTAGAAGTCGCGAAAAAGCCTTTGATTTATAGGCGGAGCGCCTGGCGAGCCATTACATTGTGCCAGGGCATGTGGCATTAAGTATGACCAGTGAAAAATACCGGTTGGCGCTACACGCTCATCCACTCGCTGCATCAAGCTGTCGCGAAGGGTAGCCAGCTTTATGGCCTTGTCCTGTTGAATACCATCATTGGTGAAATTCTTTTCACTCATAAAATTATATTAATTTTTTATAAAAAAATATGTAGAACGGCTAGTATGTAGTCAAAACAGATTGATTTTGAATGGCATGAAAAAAAATATAACTTTGTCAGATGTTTGGACATCTACCGACATCGCAGGAACGTTTATTGCACCAATCTCTTATCTCTTTCAATTTTCAACGACTCTCTAAACCTAAGGTCGCAATTTAGACGTTCAATTTCACTCTGTTTTGACTGTACATTAAAATTCACCCCATCGCCTCCTTTGAGCCAGATCCTTTGCATTGGGGTTCATTCCTTACTTCTAACGAGCGATTCTCTAAGGTTGCGAGCTTTTTTACCGATGATACAAATTTAGAGACAGTCCCTGCCTACCTCCTTGCCGATTCGTTGCATTCTCTTGAATATTCGTTGCACCGGGCCAAAAACAAAAATGCCCACTCGTTTTCAGGTGAGTGGGCATTTTATCAAGTTATTGACAATGAATTATTTATCTTTTGCTCTTGGGGTATACCCGAACATTTCCTGAAATGACCTTGAAAAATGGGGAACATCTTTGTAACCCACTTGCCAGGCGACCTCCGAAACCGTCAGGCCGCTGGTTTCGAGCAGCGATTTGGCTTTTTGCAGGCGGTAGGTGCGGATGAAATCGGAAGGTGTAGTGTCCACCAGCGCTTTTAATTTCCGGAAGAGCTGGGAGCGGCTCATATTGAGTTCTTGGCAGAGTTGGGGGAGGGCAAAGTTTTCATCGGCAAAGTTTTTTTCAATAATGGCCCGCACTTTCTGGATGAATTCGTGCTCCACGTCATAATCCACCTTTTGTTCGGGTGTTTCGGGCTCCAGTTCTGAGTTGACCGTTTTAGAAAAATAGGCCAGCATCCGTTTTTGCCGTTCTATCAGCATGTGCAGATTAGCAAGCAGTTCTTCCAGATTAAAAGGTTTGGCCAAATAAGCGTCTGCGCCGCGTCGCAAGCCGGCAATTCGGGAAGCGTTATCGGCTTTTGCGGTGAGCAAAATAATCGGGATATGGCTGGTCCGTTCGTCGTTTTTCAGGGTATCGCACAATTCATAACCGTCCTTTTCGGGCATCATCACATCGCTGATGATGAGATCGGGCACCAGTTCCTGCGCCTGGAGGATGCCCTCGGCGCCATTTTCCGCCAGGGCTACGCGGTATTCCTCCCGGACACATTCCGTAATGTAGAAGCGTACATCCGGGTTGTCTTCCACAATGAGCAACAGTGGACGCTGGTCGTCGTCGTTGAGCCCGTTTATTGAGGTTTGTTGCACAGGAAGGAGAATACTTGTTTCAAGGGTCGGGGTTCCGGCATAGGCTTGCAGTTGCGCCGATGGCGGTGTAAATGGCAAGGTGATGCGAAATGTAGTTCCTTTTCCCAGCGCACTGATGGCGGTGATTTTGCCTTGCATCAATTTGACTAACTCTTGTACCAAAGCCAGTCCGATACCAGAACCCTCACTCTTGCGGGTCGTTGAGTTGTCCACCTGGTAAAAGCGGTCAAATATCCGCTCTAACTGATCTTCGGGGATACCTACGCCGGTGTCGCTGAGTTCGAGTACGACCTGTTCCGGATGCTGCGCCTGGTTTGTCGGACTGGTGTGCAAGGTGAGGGCAATTTGTCCACCTTCAGGCGTAAATTTGAGGGCATTGGAGATCAGGTTAACTAAAATAGTCTGGATTTTATCATGGTCAAAAGCCATGGGCAAAGAAGGCGGCTCAGTTCGAAATTGCATGCTTATCCCCCGCGATTGGGCGTAGGAATGAAAGGACTCCAATTGGAAGCGAAGATAGGTCGCCAGGTCGCCATTGGAGGGTGCGAGTTGCAGCTTGCCTGACTCCAACTGCGAAAGATCCAGCAGTTGGTTTACGAGATTCAACAATTGCCGGCTGTTGCGGCCGACCAGTTCCGCCGATTTTTCCCGTCGCTCTTCTGTATCGTTTTTCAGCGATTCCACCATACCGAGGATGACCGTGAGCGGCGTGCGGAACTCATGGCTGATATTGGTAAAAAAACGGCTTTTGAAGGCATCCAGTTGCTGCAAGCGCTGGGTTTCTTTTTCGGCCAGCCCGCGATTCAACTCAAACCGATAGAAGGAAAACCCGCCCCAAAGCAAGACGCCTGCAGCGAGCAATAAAAACCACCAGCGCAAATAGAACGGAGACAGAACCGTCAATTGGTAATGGAGTTCGTTATTCGCCCAGGTACCATCGGCAGACAGCGCCCGGATTTTCAGGCGGTGGGTGCCGTAAGGCAAGCCAGACAAGCGCAACAGTGGCTCTGGCAGGATGTTCCAATCTGCGTCCATACCCTCAATTTTATAGGAATAGGTCACTTTTTTGGGCGAAAAAAAGTCGAGCAGCGCAAATTCCAGTTGGAAATAACGGTCGGTTGGATGCAGGGTGATTTTGCCAGAAGTCAATAATTCGGCGCTGCGGTTTTCCAGTTGTTCAGTCACGCCAGAGAACAGTTTGAAATCGGAAAGCACGAGTTTTTTTCCAGTACTTCCCGATGGTGCATTCCTGGTGTAGAAGTCCTTCGGGTGAAACACCGTCACACCGTTCAGGCCGCCAAAATAGAGCGTGCCATCGGCGCCCTTAAAATGAGAAGTACGATTGAACTCATTTTGGGCTATCCCATCGGCGGGGCCCCAGGTACGGCGCACCGACAAGGATTGTTTGTCAAATTGGGCGATACCCAGGTTGGTTGGCAGCCACAAATGCCCGTAATCATCTTCATACACGGCATAGACAAAATTATTGAGCAAGCCGTTGTTGCGGGAAAGCAAGCGTTTTTCTCCGGTTTTTGTATCCCAGCGGAGCAGCCCACCGCCAGCGGTACCTAGCCAAAAAACGCCATCCACATCTTGATAAAAATGGTAAAAATCATCAAAAGGCAGCCAGTACTCCCCCTTGCCGCCGCTCCAGTAGCGTCCGGCAATTTGGCCATCCTCGGTCATTTTGTAAAAACCAGTGCTGCTGCACAGCCAGATTGTGCCTGCGCGGTCGCGCCCGATGTGGATAATATAGGCGTTCTCCAGTTCGGGGAATTTGCGGGATTTCAGGTAAGATAACTTTTCTGTTTTGGCATTAAAAAATGCCAGACCAACGGTACCACACCACAACTGGTCAGGCTTGGCCGGGAAAATAGTCCAAAGAACCTGGTGATCGATGCTAAAGGTATCCAAAGCCTGCCCTGAAACCGGTTCAACGCGGGTCAGCTCGCCTTGAATCGCACCTGAATGAACATCTCCGCTCCAGATGTTTCCAGTTGCATCAGCAACTAAACCATAGCCAGTGCCAATTTTTTGCTCATAAAATACCCGCCCGGTTGCCAGGTCTATACCCCGAAGTCCCCCCTGGTCACTTCCTTCGGTATTGATCCACAGGTTTTGGCCCATTTGCAAAATACCCCGGCAAGAGATGCCGTTTCCATCCTTTGCGTCTTTGTTGTACAAAAAGCGGCGAAAATGGTCTTTCCGTACCTCGATCTGTTCGAGGCCAAATCTGGTACCGAGCCAGATGCCGCCGTCGCGGTCGCGCAGGTAAACACTGGTGTGCCGGTTATTGATCGCCGGGAATTGGGCCATCAGGTCAAGCAGGGATTCCCCTTTGTGGTTAAAAACGTCTTGTTCGGTAAGCCAAAGCTTTCCCTCTTCCAATCCCAAAAGCACCAGGCGTTCCATATAGGGGCCCCGGAGTTTGGGCAAGGGTACAGTCAGCGGGGTTTTGTCCGCCCCCGCTTTTATCTCCCAGTAAAAGGGTTGTTCCTTCGCCTTGTCCACTTCCATGGCAAAGTATCTTTCTGGTTTTGTTGCATTTCCAAATATCCGAATGAATCTGCTTCCGGGTGCTCCCCGGGAATGGCGCAGGACCTTCCCGCGAGCATCCAGTTCAACAAAATCATAGGAAGTGTGATCGGATGTTGTCAGACCCAAAATGCCCTGTTGAGGGGTAAGGCTCAATAATTCCAGATGGGACTCTGAAGGTACAATGACTCTTTTCCAGCCCTGGTCGGGATGCCAGCTGACCCAGCCGCCGGGGTTGAGGGTACCAAAAAACAAGGTGCCTGGTTTTGAGGAATTCGGGCCAGCACCGTCCGATGTGGAGCGAATACCCGCGGGATCTAGGTTTTCAAGTGGAACGGGTAGTTTTGCTTTGATGTATTGCTCCAGCGGGATGATTTTCCCCGAAATCGGGTTCAGGATATCCACCGAGGTAATATTCGGCTTATAGACATTTGCAAGGGTGCATGATATAAGCCAGAGATTACCCGCAGCATCTTCCTGGATGCTGCGTATCTGGTCAGAGCTCAGGCCGTTTTCGGCCTTGTTGAAAATTTTGAAGCGCAGGCCGTCAAAGCGCGCCACCCCAGCTTCGGTTGCCAACCAAATAAATCCTTGTCGGTCTTGCAAAATGCAATTCACCTGCCGGTGCGGCAAGCCGTCGTCAACGCCGAACAAGCGGGCTACGGGCAGGTAGTTTTGGGCCTGCACATTGGGTATGAAGTGGGATAAAAGAAAAAGCAGCAAAAGAAGATACCTTGCCAATCGTCTGTTTTTTTGTGTAGTGGACTATTTTTTGATTCTTAAAGCGGAGAGGTGATACAAACATCCCGGGTCGTACCATCGCCGCCATTGGCAGCGCTGGCGTTTACAGATAAGATGCCCAATGCGAGGTAGGGGATTGAGCCTTGTGCCGAGAGGTTGAAGCATAACTCTGAGCGTGCAAATAGGGAGAACGGTACCCTATGGAAAAGTGTACTTGAAGAACTCATGAGACGGTATGATTAGTCTTTGATAATGCAAAACATGCTACTGAACATTTTAAATTTCGGTGACGCCTGAACCATCCAGGACTTTGAGCGCTGGAAAGTTTAACAACCATCAGTAGAAAAATGTACAGTAGTAGCTAGTTGATATAGACTTTCTTGGTCTAATCAAATCTTTTTTCCTAGACTTAACTTTTGCCGTAATTACAGCGATAGATTTAATTCGCTACGTAGGTGTGAAAGATGTCCTATGGTATTACAAAGATCGAATTTTTTTCATTACGCCAACCCTACAGGCCTGTGGTTGGGTTAATATTTTTTTTATTTTAATGAATCAAAAACATCGCAAATTTCACATCATCAGAAGATTGAATGTCAAATTGGCTAATTTTTCATTTTTTTACGACACAACAATTTATATTTTTTTGTGAAAAATTGATCCATAATAACAAGCAACGGCCCACTTGAAGTTTCCTTCTAGCAGACCGTTGCTTGTTATTATGGATCAATTTTGCGGCTATACTTCCCTTGGGATGTATAAAAGCTACTCTCCCCAAATTATTACTTATTCACCACCACCATCTTCTTGGTGCCAATAAAGTCCTGTGTTTCCAAGGTGTAGTACAGCACCCCGCTGGCACCCAACTGCTCCTTCTTCAAAGTCAGCTGGTTGTCGCCCTTGGCATAATTGCCTTCCACTTTGTACAGCAAGGCTCCCTTCACATCTCTGAGTGTTAGGGTCGCTTTCGTCGCCTTCGGCAAACTAAATCCAATCACCGTTTCATCGCTGAATGGGTTGGGTGTATTCTGCTTCAGCTCGTAGGCTTCACTGGCCTGGATGCCTTCAAAATTCAAGGCGATACCCAGGTTCTCATTGTGCTGATCGTATGCTTCTGGGCGCACCAAACGATTCAGGCTTAAGCTTTGGCTCAACTTGGCATCGCTCCTCGCTCTCAGAACCAATGTGAACAAGGCTCCTGGCTCGTATTTGCTGTTCCAGGATGTGGTGATCAACCCTTCATTTTTGAAGATGCCAAAGTTCTCTGCCTTTGCCACCCCGTATTCGATGTCCAACAGTTCCACCACGCTTTGATCCAGGTTCAGTGCAAACTGGTAGCCCTGGATGTTTTTCAAGTCTTCAGCAGTGAAGGTTACTTTGTATTCATTGCCTGATTTCAGGTTTTGCTCCTGCGTCTTGAGTTTGAAGTCCTCACTGGTGCGGATTTCTGCACTCGCGGCTCCATTCACACTTGCACTCGCATTCACATCCCCTACTTTGACAGCGATGAAGTTCGCCGTTACATTGTTTGCCATATCGTTGATGCTCACCACTTCCGGGAAGGCTGCTGACCAAGGATTCGTTGCATTCGGGAAGCGGTACGTCGCATCCACAAATCGCCAGCTGGTATTGTTCGCAAAATGCGTGTCGATGTTCAATATCAACTTGCGAATCTGGATCAGGTCCAGGGTCGAAATCGACTTGGAGTTGTTCGCATCTGCCGCAATCATCTTGTAAGGACTGTTCAAGGCTTGTACACCCAAAATGTGCTTCTGGATCAGTACCAAATCGAAGGTCGATACGCCATTGAGGTGATTTTTGTCCAGTTGTGGCGTTACCGTGAAGTCGCCGCCTTGGCTCAGGTTGACGAAGGAGTAGCCACCGTTGGCAGCAGTTGTTGCATTCTGCGAAGCGGCACCGCTCAGGGTGATGCTCGCGCCTTGCAGGTTGGCATTGCCTTCGGTGCTGATCGTACCCGCGATGTTCACTCCGGTGGCCGAACCTGGGCATACCCCACGACTGTCGATCAACTCTACAAAAGTGATGCAGAAGTCATCCTTACCAGCTTCATCCCATGCATGCAATTCAACCAAAATCGGTGAATTACGGATGTCTGCACAAGTAAAGTTCAAACCTGTCTGGTCTTTGTTTACTGGCTGACCCACCCGATTGATCGAGTACTTGGTTACCAACTTCAAGCCATCCTTGGTTTCTGGGCCTTGACCGTTGCAATCGTAGATTTTCGAGGCAACGAAGTCAGAAGCCCATACCGCCATCATACCACCACCATTGCCATCAGGCATGATGCCCGTGCTCAAGCCGTTGATACAGATTGG
>JAIYAV010000224.1 GCA_027488855.1 Saprospiraceae bacterium | reverse complement strand
CCGCCCCGCGTAGATGGCCGCACGCTCAACTACGACGTGATGGAAGCCCAACCCGGCGACGAACAACCCGGCAAGTTTTCCTACACCGATACTCCGCCGATCACCAAACAATTGCCTTGCCACGTGACCTATACCAGTCCGGAGGTACACGAGATGTTGAAAACGGGTTTTGACCGCTCACCCATGTTCAACGGGCGCATCCAGGGTTTGGGGCCACGGTATTGCCCTTCGATTGAAGATAAAATCAACCGTTTTGCGGATAAGGATCGGCATCAGTTGTTTGTAGAACCCGAAGGGTGGGATACCTGCGAGATTTACGTCAACGGCTTTTCGTCTTCCTTGCCGGAAGATGTCCAATACAAGGCACTGCGCCTGATTCCGGGTTTTGAAAACGTCAAAATGTTTCGACCCGGTTATGCCATTGAATACGATTATTTTCCGCCGACGCAGCTGGAACTGACCTTGGAGACACGGTTGGTCAAAAATCTGTTTTTTGCAGGCCAAATCAACGGCACCACGGGCTACGAGGAAGCCGCTTGTCAGGGCATGATGGCGGGTTTCAACGCCCATTTGGCCATCCAGGAAGAGGAGCCGCTGATCATCAAACGTTCGGAAGGCTACATTGGCGTACTCATCGACGATCTGGTGAACAAAGGCACCCAGGAGCCTTACCGCATGTTTACCTCACGGGCAGAATACCGCATTTTGCTGCGCCAGGATAACGCCGATCTGCGCTTGACGCCATTGGCCCACAAACTAGGGGTAATCGGCGCGGAAGAGCGGATGGAAAAGGTGCTGGTTAAAAAAGCTGCTGCTGAGGCCATCGAGCGCTTCCTGGAAGACTACAGCATTGCCCCGGAGCAGATCAATCAGTATTTGGAGTCGAAGGAGAGTGCCGCCACCCGCCAAAAGGTGAAACTGGCGACCATTTTGCTGCGCCCCAACATCAATTTGGACGAAATGCGCAGCGTTGTGCCGGACCTGGATCAATTCCTGCAAAACCACGAGCAGGGCAACATTGAACTGGCCGAAATCAACATGAAATACGAAGGCTACATCCGCAAGGAACAAGAGCTGGTGGACAAAATGAATCGCCTGGAGGAAGTGAAACTGTGGGAGACATTGGATTACCACACCCTGTCTTCCTTGTCGAAAGAAGCCCGGGAAAAATTGACGCGCATGCGCCCGCGCACGATCGGGCAGGCCAGCCGGATCAGCGGGATTACGCCGTCGGATATTTCCGTGTTGTTGGTGCACATGGGCCGGTAGGGGCAACCCTATGTGGTTGCCCCTACCGCGCCGGAGGCACCCAATAAAGGGCAACCACATAGGGGCGCCCCAACGAGGAGATTTTTCATTAAATAAAAATTCCGTTATGTATCCAATGCTTGTACACTCCCATTCCGGTTTGCGCTGGGCGGTTTTATTGCTGTTGTTGGCCGCCATTTTTAATGCCGGAACCAAGATGGGAGGCAAAGCCAGTTATACCGATAAAGACAAAAAACTGGGTTTGTTTGCCTTGATTTTTACCCATTTGCAATTGGTGATTGGCTTTATTTTGTATTTTATCAGCCCCAAGGTAGTTTCCATGGGTGAAGCGATGGGCGACAAAGTTCTGCGCTTTTATGCTGTAGAGCACCTGACCATCATGATCATCGGGATTGCCCTGATTACCGTTGGTTACGCCCGTGCCAAGCGCAGCGCGAGTGACGCAGGTAAATTCAAAACCACTTTCTGGTTTTACCTCTTAGGGCTTTTGGCCATTTTGGCAGGTATTCCCTGGCCGTTTATGGGTTACGGAAGTGCGTGGTTTTAACCCCAACTGAATAAGAACTTTATTGTTTCTTAGTAGTGGGGCAAAAATAAGTGATCATTTTTCCTAATCCTCTGGCGAAATGATCACTTATTTTTTTATCGCGCTATGCATAAGTAGTTGACCACATTAAATCCATTTTTTTCTGCCTACCCCATCACCTTCAACAGCCCTTTTTTAAACACCTCCAGTTCTTCCATTTTTCCGGTGCTTACCCGACACCACTCTGAAAGGGGCAAAAACGGACGGCCCACCTCAATACCCTGTGCCCGCATGTCGCGAATAACGCCGTTGATGTCTTTGCCGGTTTTAAAGAACACAAAATTGGCGTGGCTACGTACATAGGGCAGCTTTAAGGAATCAAGGGTTTGGTAAATCAGGGCCTTGCCTTCAGCATTTTTTTGGAGGCTAAAGCGATAAAATTCCTGATCGATAAGGGCAGCACTGGCAGCGTGCAGCGCCAGCATATTGGGTTGATCGATCTGTACGGCCCGAATGCGACGGATGAGGTCCGGACGAGCAATCAAATAGCCGATGCGCATACCCGCCATGCCGTACACTTTTGAAAAGGTGCGGGAAACAATCACGTTGGCGTTCTTTTTGACCAACTCCACCATGCTGGGGTAACCCGGCTCAGTAATGTAATCAAAGTAAGCTTCATCACTAAAGACTACCGTGCGTTTGGAAACCGTTTCACAAAAATCCTTCATCCTGGCCGCGGGCAGGATACTTCCGGTGGGGTTGTTGGGGTTACAAATGAATACCAGACGGGTATTGGCCGTCACCCGGCGTTCCATCTCGTCGAGGTCAAGCGAAAGGTCGGCATTGGACATTACCGGAACCCGATTGACATAGCCACCCATTGCTTCAGCATAAGTCATCAAGGCATCAAAAGTAGGTGCGGGGGCGATGACTTCGCCTTCAAAAAGGCGCAGCGCAATCGCGGTGATTTTTAACCCTTCGGTGGAACCTACGGTGAGGAGTACGTGGTCGGGGCTAACCCCTTCTTTGGCCGCTACTTTTTCCACTACAGTCCCTGTTTCGGGAAAGGTATACCGACAGGCTTTGTCGAAGGCATTCGTAATGGCCTTGCGCACGAACTCTGAAGGCCCATAAGGGTTTTCGTTGGAATTCAGTTTGGCGATGATGCCCGGCGGCAGGTGATTTAAGGAAGCCAAAAAGCCTTCAAAAGAAGCAGCTTTTCCAGCAACACTCATCAAAGGTAAGGCGCTGGTAGCCAGCCCCGCAGTTCTGAGCCATTGACGGCGAGAGAGATTGGACATAGGTGGTGGTTTTATGGTTAAGTAACGCAGAAAAATTAACTTCCCGATTTGGGTTTTGAATAGGAAGTCGAACGCTTCATTTCAAGTGAGCTTTCTATTCAAAAGCCTCAAAAAAAATCGGGAAGTAATTTTTTGCGTCATACTAAGTCAGAAGTTGATAGCGTGCAAATTAACAATTTTGAAGGATTGCTCGTTTTACTCCTACTTACCACTCAGTCTTTTTCCGACAAAGCCCGGATATTTTCCTGTAATTGTTCCAATAAATCCCCGAACAACCTGCGATTCACCAATTTGGTAAACCACCAAAACAGAGGTGTTACCACCACCATCCCCAACAACAATGGAAGCATGAAGCTTTGGGTTTCTATAATATCTATGATCCCCCGATCCGGACGGATCAGCATATAAAAAAAGCCCAGCGCAAAAGACATTGGATAAATGAACCAGCCCAGAATGGCGTCGATCCGGATGTTGTTTTTGACGATTTGATAATACGTTTGTAAAGTGTGCAGCAAATTTCCATCCATGTCCACGGCCCTTCGCTCCAACTGCCAAAGTTGCCAACCGCTAAAAAGGAGAGCTAGGCTGTAGTACAGCAAAATACAGAGGGCGATAGGCAGTTTTTCGGGCTCATTCCAATTGTACCACATGAACCCCAGTGCCAGCAACAGATAAACAATGACCGCATAAAGCCTGAAACGAATGACCCGCTTTACCCCAGCCAAGGGTGCACGCGAACCATGCTGCAAGGCCTCCATGATTTCAACTTCCGAAAGCGGAGGCGAGGCCAGACTGGTTTCCTGCAATTTGTTCCATTCCTGTTGCAAATCCATAGTACGTTATATTTTGGCGCTGGTCCAGTTTTTTAAACGTTGCACCACGCTTTGTTTCGCACGGTGCAAACGCACGGTTGTGTTGTTTTTGTTCAGCCCGGTTACCTCAGCAATTTCCTCGTTGTCGTATCCATCCAGGTGTAGGGTAATGATCACGCGGTCTATTTCGTTCAATTGTTTGATGGCCAGCCACAAAAGCTCGCTGTCTTCAGGGGTGTGCCGGGTAGGTTCTGCAGCTAGCTCAAATTGGCTGGGCAATTCGCTGATTGGTAGCCGTTGCCGACGGCGAAAAGTAAGTACCGTATTGAGGCTGATGCGGTACAACCAGGTGGAAAAAGCTGCCTCGCCCTTGAAGCCTGCATAGGATTTCCAGGCCTGCAATAAGACTTCCTGATACAGGTCACGCCGATCCTCAGGGTGATCCACATACAAGCGAATGACCTTATGGATGATTCCCGCGTTTTGTTGCACCAATTGCACAAATTCTTTTTCCACGCAAAAAAATTAAGCCTAGGCTGAAATATTTTTAGCTAAACGAACACAAGTTAATGAGTTGTCAATGAAAGTAAAAAATTACGACAACTGCCAATTTTTTGCGCGATTTGCATTATCATTGAGCGCGTTAAACAACAATGCCAGAACCTATGCTCTTGAATTACATTCACTGGAATGCTTCTCCAGAAATTGTTTCGATTGGCCCCATTACCCTGCGTTGGTATGGATTGCTTTTTGCCTCCGGCTTTTTGCTAGGCTTATTTATTGTCCGCAAGATGTTTTTGGCGGAAAAAGCCCCGGAAGAATGGCTGGACAAAGCCTTCGTGTACATCGTCGTAGGTGCGGTAGTGGGTGCACGGTTGGGGCATGTGTTTTTTTACGACTGGCCTTATTACAGCCAGCATTTGAACGAAATTCCGCAAGTGTGGAAAGGTGGTCTGGCCAGTCATGGTGGGGCCATCGGGGTGATTTTGGCGCTTTGGATTTTTTCTGTCCGGGTGTCTAAAAAATCAGTCTTGTGGATTTTGGACAAAGTGGTAGTGCCTACGGCGCTGGCAGGTTGTTTCATTCGCTTGGGCAACTTGATGAACTCTGAAATCCTGGGTAATCCAACTACGGCGAGCTGGGGTTTTGTTTTCGAGCGGGTAGACGGGCCCAATGGTTTGCCCAGGCACCCCGTACAATTGTATGAGTCATTCAGCTATTTGATCAGTTTTTTTGTTCTGTATTATACGTACTGGCGCACCGAAAAACGCCACAAGCCGGGCTACCTATTCGGCTTGTTCATGATTTTTATCTGGGGCATCCGGATTGTCATGGAGTTTTTCAAAACCAGCCAGGGCGGCTTTGAAACCGCGTTTAATAATGTATTGTCTACTGGCCAGTTGCTCAGTATCCCGTTTGTGTTGATCGGGGTATATTTTGTGTTCAGGCCAGTGAAGGCAGCGTAATTGCGGATTGCAGATTTCGGACTTCGGTTGGAGCAAAGCACTAACCGAAATCCGAAATCCCGAAATCCGAAATCATCAAGATGAAGGACGTTCAAATTCTCCGCGTGTTTTTCCTGGGGGTGATGGCCATCATTGGGATCTTGTCTTTGCAGACATACTGGGTGGTCAATACCTGGAACATCAACGAGGAGGAGTTCAACGGACAAGTTCATCGGGCGCTGTATCGCGTAGCCCACGCCATTGCTGACACCAACGACATTATTTTGCCTGTCAGTAACCTCATCAAGCAACGCAGCGGCAATTACTACATCGTCAATACCGAAACCGAGATTGACCCTTCTTTACTGGAATTTTACTTGCAAAAAGAACTGGAGAAGCAACAATTGCGCATTGATTTTGAATACGCGGTTTTTGATTGCAGCAACCGCCAGATGGTGTATGGCAATTATTGTGCGTATGGACACGACTGCAAAACGTCCAGCGCCGTTCAGCAGAATTTGCCCTTCGATCACGAGTTTACCTATTACTTCGGCGTCCGTTTTCCTACCCGCAACAATTTCCTGTTTGGCAAAATGCAGATTGCCCTGATCATGACGGGGATTTTGTTCATTACCGTCCTATTTTTTGCGTATTCCTTGTGGGTGATTTTTCGGCAAAAACGTTTTTCGGAAATGCAGAAGGATTTCATCAACAACATGACGCATGAATTCAAAACGCCCCTTTCCACCATTCAGATCGCTGCCGACGTTTTTCTCAAACACGAAGAAGTCCAAAAAGACCAACGCCTGGTTCAATACGCAGGCATCATCAAAGAACAAAATTCCCGCCTCAACCAACAGGTAGAGCGGGTATTGGACATTGCCCGTTTTGAAAAAGACAATTTTGACCTGCACCAGGAATGGCTGGATTTGCCAGATTTGATTCAGACCGTTTGTGGCAGTGTTCGGTTGCGCGTTCAGGAGCGAGGCGGCACCTTGACCCTGAATTTGGATCAAAACCTGGAACCCATTTGGGCCGATCGTTTCCATTTGACCAATCTGCTGCACAGTTTGCTCGACAATGCCATCAAATACAGCAAGGAGGTGCCGCAAATCGAATTGTCCCTGCAAAATTTGGGCGCGGCCACCATGCAACTCAAAATACAAGACCATGGCATTGGGATAGCCAAGGAATACCAGGCCAAAATTTTCGAAAAATTCTATCGCGTACCCACCGGGAACGTACACAATGTCAAAGGATTTGGATTGGGTTTGTACTATGTGCAACGCATCTGTTTTGCGCATGGCTGGAAAATCCGTTTGCAGAGTGATGATGGCAAAGGCACCTGTATGGCCATCCAAATTCCCCGAACCCATCCCAAAAACACACCCGTTTATGAAAGCGCACCTGCTGTACGTTGAAGACGACGCCAGTCTGAGTTTTGTGACCCGCGACAACCTGGAGATGAATGGGTACAAAATCACCTGCTGCATGGATGGCCGTGAGGCCATGGAAGTAGTTAAAAATGAACGCTTTGACCTTTGTATCCTGGACGTGATGCTGCCGGAAGTGGATGGTTTTACCATCGCGAAGGAGATCCGCAAATACGATGCGGAAGTGCCCATCTTGTTCCTGAGTGCCAAATCCCTCAAAGAAGACCGCATCGAAGGCCTTCGCATTGGTGGCGATGATTACCTGACCAAACCCTTCAGCATCGAAGAACTGCTGCTGAAAGTGGAAATATTCTTGCGCCGCCGGCACATGGTGGCACCTCAAATGCCCAAGCTGATCCGCATCGGGCAATACCTTTTTGACTATACCAACCTCACCCTGGAACAAAACGGAGAATTGCGCCGCCTCACCCAACGCGAAGCCGACTTATTGCGCTACCTGATGAGCAACCGGGGCCAGGTCATCCGCCGTTCCGCCATCCTGGAACAGATCTGGGGCGAAGACGATTATTTTTTGGGCAGGAGCCTGGATGTGTTCATTTCCCGCTTGCGAAAGTACCTGCAAAAGGATGAGGGGATCAAGATTGAGAATGTGCACGGGATTGGGTTTCAGTTTGTGTGTCCGGAGTAGGGACTTACCTTAAATCTGATCCGTTTTAATCCGTGTCATCCGTTCTCCCATTGATGTCGCTTTTGGCAAAAAGATGCGCAGCATCCAACCCGTATACCCCAAAAACCCGTAACTTACCCCAAATCCTCTATCATGTCGCAACTCCACTACCGCAACTGCAACCTTTGCGAAGCCATGTGTGGCCTTGAGATCAAACTCGAAAATGGCCAGATTACCAGCATTGCTGGCGACAAAAACGATCCTTTCAGCCGTGGCCACATTTGCCCCAAGGCCGTTGCCCTCAAAGACATTTACGAAGACCCCAATCGGCTCAAAACCCCGATGAAAAGAACCCCTCAGGGTTGGCAGGCTATTTCTTGGCCGGAAGCGATGGATGCCGTAGTGGAAGGCATCCAATCC
The DNA here is from genome assembly GCA_027488855.1 of Saprospiraceae bacterium. Classification (GTDB taxonomy): domain Bacteria; phylum Bacteroidota; class Bacteroidia; order Chitinophagales; family Saprospiraceae; genus Haliscomenobacter. The sequence continues at coordinate 27,916 of JAIYAV010000224.1, read as the reverse complement.
GTTCAACAAAAATATGGGAATAATGCGGTGGCGCTCTATCAAGGCAATCCCTCCATCCACAACCTGGGCACCACCATGAATTCCCCAGCTTTTGCCAAATCCCTGCGCAGCAAAAACCTGTATTCCGCCACCTCCACCGATCAATTGCCGCATCACTACGCCTCCTGGCAGTTGTTTGGGCACCCTTTGCTGGTTCCCATTCCGGACATTGACCATACCCAGTTTATGCTGATCATCGGTGGCAATCCGATCGCTTCCAATGGCAGCATGATGACCGTGCCCGATGTAGCGCATCGCCTCAAGGCCATCCAAAAACGGGGTGGTAAAGTGGTCGTCATTGATCCTCGCCACACCGAAACGGCGGAAATAGCCGACCTCCACCATTTCATCAAACCCAATGCCGATGCCTTGTTGCTCCTGGCCATGATTCAGGTTTTATTTGCGGAGCAAAAAGTAAACTTGAAGCAGCTCGCCGACTTCACCGACGGTGTCGCCGAGATCCAACAAGTCAGTGCAGCATATACCCCCGAGCGGGTGGCCACTGCTACGGGCATACCTGCGGAGGCGATTCGGCAACTGGCGCTCGATTTTGCGGCAGCCGAAAGTGCAGTCTGTTATGGCAGGGTAGGGGTATCCACCCAGGTGTATGGCGGACTTTGTCAGTGGCTGATCAATGTCTTGAACATCCTTACGGGGAACCTCGATCGAGTAGGTGGGGCCTTGTTCACCAAACCCGCCGTAGACTTCATCGCCCGCGGCAAATATGAGCAACGTTTCGCCCGCTGGCACTCCCGTGTAAGGGGCTTGCCCGAAGCCTTGGGTGAGTTACCCGTCGCCGCCCTGGCCGAAGAAATGTTGACCCCCGGAGAGGGACAAATCCGCGCTTTGATCACCAGTTGCGGCAATCCCGTACTGTCCACACCCAACGGAACCCAACTGGAAAAAGCGCTGGCTGGTCTGGATTTTATGGTGAGCATCGACATTTACATCAATGAAACCAGTAGCCATGCGCACATCATTTTGCCGCCAGCTACTGGCCTGGAAGTACCGCATTACGACCTGACTTTCCACGTATTGGCAGTGCGCAATACGGCTAAATATTCTCCAGCCTTGTTTGAAAAAAGCCCGGATGCCCGGCATGATTACGAGATTTACCAGGAATTGGCGCATCGCCTGAGCGGCAATTCGGAACTTTTTCAGGCCGAGCCACCCGAAGAGAAGCTGAATCTCGGCTTGATGTTTGGTCCCTACGGGCTTTCGCTGGAGCAACTGATCGCCAATCCGCACGGACTTGATCTGGGGCCGCTGGAGCCTAGTTTGCCCCAGCGATTGTTTATTCCTGGAAAACGTATTCCTCTGGCACCAGCAGATTTAGTTAAAGATTTGCAGCGGGTTGAGGTTTTGTTGAGTGATACCCAAGCCGCTACTGATTTTCCCTTCCTACTCATCGGCAGGCGGCACCTGCGCGACAACAACTCCTGGATGCACAATGCCGAACGCCTGATGCGGGGCCGCAATCGCTGTACCCTGCAAATGCACCCGCAGGATGCTGAGCAGCTCCATTTGCAAGACCATCAGGTGGTCAAAGTGACCTCCCGAGTGGGTGAAATCGAGTTGCCCGTGGAAATCAGTACCTCCATCATGCCTGGGGTAGTGAGTATGCCGCATGGTTATGGGCACGCCAGACCAGGTGTACAACTCGATGTAGCCAAACAATACGCCGGAGCCAGTATCAACGACCTTACCGATGAATATGTACTGGATGAATTAACTGGAAATTCGGCCTTTAGTGGAGCGAAAGTCAGGGTAAGCAGCTGTTAAACTTTTTATTCTTTCAATTGTATCCATAACTAGACTTTATGAACTGAACATGGTCTAATCACGACCAAAGTCGTGTAAGCATAGAAACCTGATAGGCATGAAAATCGGCATTGTATGCTACCCCACATATGGCGGTAGCGGCGTCTTGGCAACTGAACTAGGTTTAGCACTGGCCCGAAATGGACACGAAATCCATTTTATCACCTATAAACGCCCAGCCCGGCTCACCCATTTCCACGAAAATGTATATTTCCACGAAGTTGATACCGAGCAATACCCCCTTTTTGAATATACTCCTTACGATACGGCCTTGACCAGCAAGTTGGTCGATGTGGTCCAGCACGAAGAGCTAGACCTTTTACATGTACACTACGCTATCCCTCATGCAGCAGTGGCCTACATGGCCAAAAAAATCCTCTTGACCCAAGGGCGCTACATCCCGGTGGTAACTACCTTGCACGGTACGGACATCACCCTGGTGGGTAAAGACAAATCCTTTGCACCAGTGGTGGAATTTTCGATCAACAAATCGGACGGCGTAACTGCGGTATCGAATAGCCTGCGCCAACAAACCTACGATACCTTCAATTTGACCCGGGAAATCGAAGTGATTTACAACTTTATTGATTTTTCCCGCTTCCGCAAAAGTAACAAAGACCATTTCAAAAAAGCCATTGCGCCCAAAGGGGAACGCATCCTCATCCACGTATCCAATTTCCGCAAGGTAAAACGGATCAATGATGTGGTGCAGGTCTTTTACCGCGTCAATCAACAGATGCCATCCAAGTTGCTGTTCATTGGCGACGGCCCCGAGCGTCGCGCTGCCGAAGACCTCTGTCGGGAGCTCGACCTTATTGACGACGTCCGTTTCCTGGGCAAACAGGATGCCATTGAAGAACTCATGGCCGTAGCAGATGTGTTCATCATGCCCTCGGAAAGTGAAAGTTTTGGTTTGGCTGCCCTGGAAGCCATGGCCTGTGAAGTCCCGGTGATTTCAACCAACGCTGGCGGTTTGCCAGAGGTCAACATTCATGGGGTCACTGGTTTTTTGAGCGATGTAGGAGATGTGGATGACATGGCCAAAAATGCGATCATCATCCTGAGCGATGATGCCGTGCTTGCTGAATTCCGAGCCAATGCCCTGGCGCAAGCCAAACGTTTTGACATTGAGGAGATTTTGCCACTGTACGAGGCTTATTATGAGTCCATTCTCAAAGCGGCGGTGTATTAGGCTACCCTTAAATTGGGGCTCATTGCATTAACAATACAGCATGTGCGACTTCTCCGAAGTCGTAAAAAACTCACTTCCTATAAATTCTACAAATGTGTGACTTCTCCGAAGTCGATAAAAGGACTTCGGAGAAGTCACACATTTGTAGAAAAGGACCGTCATAAAGTTAAGGTTTTACGACTTCGGAGAAGTCGCACGTGTAATTTCCTCGATTGACACCATCAACCATGAGCATCCTGGTTCTAAACAAAGGTTGGTTAGCTACCGTACAAGACCTGGGCCGCCCCGGCTACGCCCAATATGGCATCAACCGCTCTGGCGCGATGGATCCACTGGCTTTACAAGTAGGCAATTACCTGGTCGGCAATGAGGGTTCAGTAGCTGCGCTGGAAATTTGTTTCCCAGCTCCAGGTTTATTATTTCTTGAACCCACTTTAATGGTTTTGACAGGTGCCGATTTTGGGGCCAGTATTGACGAAAAAAAAATCAACCCTTACCGACCAGTTTGGGTCGCCGCAGGAACAGAAGTGCATTTTCAGCACAAACACTGGGGGCAATATGCCTACTTGTGTGTACAAGGTGGTTTTGATCTGAAACCCTGGCTGAACAGCCAAAGCACCAACCTTAAAGCTGCACAGGGTGGCTGGCAGGGCCGATCGCTCCAAAAAGGGGATGTTTTACCCTTAAAAAAATTGGCATCAGCACTTGGAAAAGAGACAAAAATGGCCAGTTATTATGCAGACCTGACGCCATTTTATGACTCAAAAGCCATTCGCTTTATTCCCGGTCAACATTTTGAAGTCCTGACTCAAGCAAGCCAGTTGCAGTTGTCAACCCAAAATTGGAAAATCTCTCCAGCCAGTGACCGGATGGGCTATCGCCTGGAAGGGGAAAAACTAGAACAATTACAAGAGGAATCGCTACTGTCGGCAGGGCTAAGTCGGGGCAGCATTCAGTTGCCACCCAATGGCCAGCCCATTGTTTTGATGGCCGATCATCAAACTACGGGCGGTTATCCGATTTTAGGGCAGGTGATTCAGGCGGATTGGCCTAAGTTGGCACAAAAGGGAGCAGGGCAAAACGTTCAATTTCAGCCAACAACTTTAGCTGATGCTACACATGCCCTTCAGCGGCAACTCAATGGCATGAATCGTTTAAAAATGGCCTTAAAATTTTCGCGCCAGCGGTAATTGCACCACCAGATCAGTATCATCCTCCAAGCGGGCAAGTTCGGCAGGACTCAAATCCAAATCCATTTTGAGTTTCACTGGATTGGGGTGATGCAGTACCAAAACCACTAACCCAATCCCTGCAATCCCCAGGAGCAAAAGATTGCCCGTGAGTAGATAAAAAACAAGCGTCAACAATGTCGCACCTTCTATCAAGGCAAAGCGAAGGATTGTCCCGGATCGATAGCTATTCAATTTGTCACTCAGGTTGCTCTGCTGTTTTGCTGCATTGAGCCGCATTCCAAAAAGCCAATAGCTGAGAGCCACCGCAATGGCCAAATAAACCGCCGCAATGTTGATGAAAAAGGCGCCATTTTCATCGGGCTTGAAATCGGGTCCAGGAATCAATACGAAATGGGCAACCAGACCTAAAACGACCACTGCTGCCATCATGGACAAATGCAAGAGGCGTAGGATGGAAAAATATTGCTTGAAGTTCTGTTGAGTAGTTGACATGAAGAAAGAATTTTATTTTTTGCTGCCGTCACTAAAAGTCACTTCCTTGACGACGATCCAAGCTTTATCCGCGCAGTTTTTACCATAATCAGCGGGAATGGGGAGGTCAATGGTTTGGTTGGCATCCGGTGCCAGGCTCAGGCTGATTTTTTTGTCAAAATGACAATTGGGCGAAAGTTCATCGCTATTGAAGCTAAAGTCCACGGCGATATCTGCGGCACTGATGCTTTTGGTGGCGTAATTGCGAAAAGTGATGCGGAGAATAGGGTTAAAATTGGCGTCAAATTGCTTCTTGGCGGAGAGGACGGTCAAACCATCCAAGGGGCCATCCGCAGCATTGCTTGACACTTCGGGCTTATTTATTTTAGGCCCATCTTCCTCTTTTACGTCGTTCAGTTCATCTTTTAATGCTTCTTTGACCCTACGCAGGCTGTCTACCTCACGTTGTAGTTTTTCAGTTTCTGGATCTGAACCATTTCCGGTAGGTTGACAAGAAAACGTACTCATCAACAAAATAGCAAGGAAGGAAGGAATCATCAAGGGCTTATACATGACGCACAATTTTGCCACAAGATAACAAGCCTTGAACCTTGTTCAAAGGTTATCAGCGGATAATGCTGCGTGCTGGATGATAATCGGGTTGTAAAACACATTCCTCCTTACGTCCGCGTATTTTTAGGCGCAGGGTTTCGCCCCGATTGGCTTTGGCGCGGATGTAGGTTTTGATGGCACACCAGTCGCCCAGACTGTCTACGGCCTGTCCATCTACTTTTTCTACCACTTCGCCCAGGGTAAGTCCCAATCTGGCCACATTCTCGCATGCGCTCAAACGCACCAGGCGCTGCTGACCTTCTACGGGGTAAAACACAACCCCATAGTCCTTTTCCTCCCGGATTGAGCTCAATAACTTATTCGGACTCAGAATGTATTCCTTGGCATCCGAATTGATGATGAGGTTGAATTGATGCAAATAGCCCAAACCCAAACGGGCATACTCCACGTCGCGCTGCAACTCGATGCGCGGTGAATTGGTGATCTGGTATTTGTCGTAGCCAAACTTAAAGGGGCGATTGAGGGTATAAAAAGTATCCACGGCATTCAGGCCAAACAGCGCCAGACTAGAGGCACCTACATTCATCTGGGCAGGCAAACCCGCAAAAATGGGGGTAAATGCTGCCTTGTTCAATTCCAGTTCGCCGCTGGAACCCAGGTCAATGTGCACCCAAAAAGGCACACCTTCGTACTTGAATTCAATGAAATGGCGATTGCTGCGGCTGATGGAGTAGGAACAGCGCAATCCCGCGTCAATAAAAGGACGGGAGGAAAACTGCAGGCGTTTTTGTTCAAAATCAATTTTCCAATTGGCCTTGTTGATGACGGAACTGCCGATGAAACCATCTACTCTCTGGCAAGCGGGCAAACCATCGGTGTCGATGATCGCCACGCGGGTATCGCGAAAATTCACCTCCGCGATTTGGATCAGGCCAGCACTACCCGTTTGGCCTTGAGCTTCCGCTTCGTTGGCATCGGCCAGGGTAATGCTGGAATCTGCTACGATGCCACAACGCGCTGCAAAATCATCGTCCAGTCCGGTGATGGTGAAACCGTTGTCGAAGATAAAGGTGCCTTCAACGCCGTTGATTTTGGCTTTGAAATAAATGTGATTTTGTTGAAAATCAAAGCTGGTTTCGCTGAGAAACTGTGTAGGTTCTACCGTTCCGAGGTTCGGTCGCACTTGGGCCAGGACACAAAAAGGCGTGCTGAGGATCATCCACAGCAGAAAAATGCGTAACTCTTTCCACATCATAAAGCCAATTTTGAAGGATAGATGCAGGAAAGAAACGTTTTGGTGGGCACTTAGGAACGAGAACGAAATAAGTTTTACTTCACCCGAATCCGCGACCCCACTTTACATTCTTCAGTATTCAAATTATTGAGCTTCTTCAGCCCATCAATGGAGGTGTTGAATTTTTGTGCCAAACGCTCCAGCGTATCCCCTTCCATCACCAGGTGGTATTGTGGCGCGACAACGGAGCCGGTACCCCCTGCACTTTGTGTACCCGAACTTGGTGCTGGGCTGGATTTGCCAAAAGGATCGCTCCCGCCGGTGTTTGCTGGATTGACCTTGTTATTGGACGACTCAGCAGCAGTGGTACTTCCGTTGATGACGGGCACTTTGCTTGCTGGCACACTAGTTTTGGATCCGTTGTTTGTAGAAGAAGTAGTAGCTGGGGGAACAGTTGAGGTGGTACTGACCTTGCCAGGTGTGCTGGTTTGGGGCACAGTTGGCATTGGCGTTGGTTTTTTATCGGGCTGATCACTCTTCAGTTTTGGTTGTTTTTTGATTTTTCCACCCCGAATTTTGACTTGTACATTTTCAGCAGGCTCCTGCCCGTGGCTCATTTTATTGCGGACGTAGAGTTTATCCAGGTCGATGGCGTAGAGCACGGAAATGTCGATCATTCTTTCGCCCTTGCGCACCTTGTGGTAGGTTTCCTGACCCCGCCAGCCTTTGGGTTTGGATTGCAAAAACACCCGTGTGCCTGCTTGGAGCGGCTCGTCGGCTCCGCTGATGTGGGCGTTGTGGTGCATCAGGGCTTTGGGGGATACGTATTGCTTGGAGGCAATGTCTTTTACAGTTTGGCCGGCCGCAGCAACGATGAACTTCACATCGTTGGTGGACTGTGGCACCCCTACGACCAAAATGGGTTTGGGTTTTTCAGGCGAATCAGGCTGAGTAAGGGTTGGCAAGGTGCCAAGTTCGGACAATAAATCCTGATAGGTGATTTCGTCGTAACGGTGCAGATCAAAGTCTTCAATCAGCTTGATCAACTTACTGGGGTAGCCAGGATCGGTGGCATAGCCCCCTTTTTTCAAGCCTTCGGCCCAAGCTTTATAATCCGTGCGTTTGAGTTCAAACAAAGGGCCATACCGTTCTTTTTTGGCTGGATTCATCAGGAAAGCCGAATGGTCACGGTAACACTGCTCGGCACTGCCATATACACGGAAGCAAGACTTGATGAGTTCCCCTTTGTCGTTGAGGTCATCGTCTTCTTTGTAATAGCCTTCGCCGTTCCAGTCTTTGCCACATTTGATGCCAAAATGGTTGTTGGCCAGGCGAGACAAATCACTGGTGCCCCAACGCGACTCCAGCAATCCCTGGCCCAGTTTGATGCTGGCCGGAATGCCGGTACGTTCCATTTCTTCCACGGCCAGGAGGCGATAACGCTCCACATAGGCCATTTTTTCTTCCACGTCCTTGGGTTGCGCATGGGCACATCCGTACACCAAAAGCGACAAGCAAATCAAAAGGCTGTTTTTCAAAAAATTCATGATTAAGGGATTGTTTTCAAACTCGCACTTAGTGAATACGTTTTTCAACGGTGGCGAAAAGTTAATCAATATCAAGCGATTGATAATTAAAATTTATTTAACGTTGCATAAAAACCTGTGAGTGGTAGTGCTGTTCCAAGATTAGGCACGATGAAAAAATAAATCATGCAAGCAACCATACAATTTTTAGACCAACCTCGATCCGTTGATTTGGCTGCACCGATCGACATCAGTATGCCATTGGTGGCAGGGGAGGACAACGTCAATTGTTTTTATGCCCCTTTTCCCGAATTTTGGCCTGTGGAAGCACCTGAATTTGGCTTCATCGGCGACACCAATCGGGGCGGCGCAGTCAACTTTTACAACCTCAAAATCAATCCCCACGGCAATGGCACCCATACCGAGTGTGTAGGACACATTGCCCGCGAAAAATATACCATCCACCAGTGCTTGCGCCGCTTTCATTTTTTTGCCAAATTGGTCAGCATTTGGCCGCAGCGGCTGGACAATGGTGATCGGGCCATTTTGCGACAACAATTGGAAGATTTGTTTGTTAACCAAGTGCCGGAAGCGCTGGTTATCCGCACTTTGCCCAACGATGTACACAAATTGCGCCAAAATTATTCAGGCAGCAATCCGCCGTTTGTGCACCACGAAGCCATCGCATTTTTGGTTGAACGAGGAGTGCAGCACTTACTGCTGGATTTGCCTTCGGTGGATCGGGAAGAGGACGGAGGCGCTTTATTGGGGCACAAAGCCTTTTGGCAATATCCCGATGATCCGCGTAGCGAGTGCACCATTACCGAGTTGATTTATGTGCCATCGGAAGTTCCCGATGGCGATTATCTGCTCAACATTCAGATCGCATCCTTGGAACTAGACGTCAGCCCAAGTAAACCTGTGCTTTATACTTTGAAACCGTAACGCCGTCATGTATAAACCAACGTATTACTCCAAAACCTATCGTACTTTTTTGAGCCTGGATGAAACGGCTTTCCAGGAGTTGATTCATTTTTTTGAAGAAAATGAAAAGGAGATTCGCGAACTGGATTTTGAGGAATACTTTGAGGTGTTGGCGGCTTACGTTACTGCGCTATTTGAGGTGGGGGCTTACCGCGAACATTTGTTGATGGTAGACGTGGTGATTGAAACCACGATCAGCAACAACATTTTGGAATACAAGGGGGAGGATCTCTTTCGGCGCATGTTGTTCCGCAAAGCAGCCTCTTTGTACCATACTGGGCAGTTTCAAAAAGCGGAGCACGTATTGGCCGAGTTGTTGCGGATGGATCGTGAAGATCAGGGTGCCATTTTGTTTTTGAAAAAATGCCTGCGCACCCATCATCCCCAAATCCGCAGCAACGCTCACGCGGTAGCGGTATTTTTGTTTCTGCTCACTGCTTTTGTGATTGCCTTGGAAGTACTGCTGATCCGACCTTTTTACGAAATGCATACCAACACGGTGGAAGTATCGCGCAACTCGATTTTTGTGATCGGGATTTTGTGCATCCTTTTTGGGAATTTGTACCATCGGTTTTTGGCCGAACGGGAGGTACGGGGCTTTTTAAAGGCTTTGCGAAAGGGGAAATGAATAGAATTAACGGCCCCACACCCGCCGCAAAAACCGCAGCCAGTTCCCGTGCATCACCCCTTCAATATCCGCATCACTGTATCCATGTCTTTGCAGTTCTGGAATCAGCTTTTGTAAATCCGCAATGGTCTCGATGTCATACGGACATTGCTCCCGGCCAAAGGCTCCGTCCAGGTCTGAGCCAATGCCCACATGCCGGGCATTGCCAGCCAATTGGCAAATGTGGTCGATGTGGCGCACCACCTTGTCCAGGTTAGAGTCCATACCCAGGGGTGTGGATTTTCCCCGCACCCAATTGGGCACAATCATCCAGGAATCAAATGCAGCCCCGATGACGGCGTCGCGTTCGATCAAGACTTTGAGCTGTTCGTCCGAAAACTGGCGATTGTGGTCTACCAGGGCCCGGCAATTGTTGTGACTGGCCCACACTGCTCCGGAGAAATGATCCATGGCTTGCCAAAAAGCATCATCGCAGAGATGGGTGGCATCCAGAATCATATTTAGCGATTCAATTTTTTTCAACAAATCGAGCCCCATTTGCCCCATTTTGCCCGTGGAGTCGGTGCCGTTGGCATAACGCCCAGGGCCGTAATGCGCGGGGCCAATGGCGCGTAAGCCGTAGGCATGGGCGATTTCGAGGTGTTCCACACTAACGATCGAGTCGGCACCTTCCAGACTGAGGATAAAGCCCACGGGTTTCTGGGTCGTATCTTGCCCATCGTTCCAAAAACTCAAATGTTGTTCTAAACCCGCCAAGTCGCGGATTTGCACCATTTCACCCGCCGCCACCATTGCCTGGTACCAGGCCAATTGCGCCTGGGTATGCGCCCAGGCTTGCTCGGGGGAATGCCAGCCCGGCAAGGGGTTGTCACGTGCTACAAAGCGGGCAATTTGGGTAGCCACCACCAGACCCACGTTGCCTTTGCGGAGTTCGGGAAAGCTGACGGTGCCCTGGCTGCGGTCGGGTTTGTCGTGCAGGCCTTGCTCGCGGGCATTGATCTCATTGATGGGGCGCCGCAGGTCTCGATTCCATTCCATGGCGTTCATGCTGAGGTCGAGATGGGCGTCGATGGTGAAGAGTGGGGCGGTGGTAGAGGTTGTTGTCATTGGAGAAATTGGTATAAGGACATCAGTAAATCAATCAGCTCATCTTCAGCACATTCATCAAGTACTCCCCATATCCACTCTTCATGTAGCGATGAGCCAGTACTTCCATCTGTGTTGTATCAATGAAGCCCATCTCAAAAGCTGTTTCTTCGATGCAGCCAATTTTGAGCCCCTGCCGTTCTTCAATCACCTGGATGAATTGACCAGCTTGCATCAAGGACTGGTGGGTGCCAGTATCCAACCAAGCGATGCCCCGGCCCAAAACGCCTACCTCCAGCTTTCCTACCTCCAGGTAGTATTTGTTGACATCGGTGATCTCGTATTCGCCTCTGGCGCTGGGTTTCAGGTTTTTGGCAACCTCCACCACGCTGTTGTTGTAAAAATACAAACCCGGAACTGCGTAATTGGATTTGGGTTTAATTGGTTTTTCTTCGATGGACAGGGCCTTGAATTTTTTATCAAACTCGACTACCCCATAGCGCTCTGGGTCGGCTACCTGATAGGCAAAAACCACCCCTCCCTGAGGGTCTACCGATTCTTGCAACAACTCTTTTAAACCGTTGCCATAAAAAATATTGTCGCCCAAAATCAGGGCCGCACTGTCGCCTCCAATAAATTCCTCCCCCAATACGAAGGCTTGTGCCAGTCCATTAGGATCGTGTTGAGCGACGTAAGAAAAGTTACAGCCGATCTCTGAGCCATCCCCCAATAATTTGGCAAAATTGGGCAAATCATGCGGTGTAGAAATGATCAGAATGTCCCGAATGCCCGCCGACATCAGCGTAGACAAAGGGTAATAAATCATCGGTTTGTCGTATACTGGCATCAACTGTTTGCTCACCGCTAGTGTGAGTGGATACAAACGGGTACCGAGGCCACCAGCCAGAATGATTCCCTTCATTGTAGTTTAATTTTATAGGTTTGAGAAAAACACGAGCATGTCTAAATATTTTATTTTAAGCGAAAATGAGGCCAATTTGGGTTGAATGAGGCACGAAAAGCGGAGTGTAGCAGCGCTACATGAGCATTTTCGGAACGAAGTTCAACCCAAATTGGGCCATTTGCAGCAAAATAAAATATTTTAGACATGCTCTCGAGGGTAAATATAAGGAAGACAAAGGCTCTCCCGTCTAAAAAGACCTGCCTTTTATCGAACAATGCACTAGCCCTAACGATAAGCCCTTATCTTTCGTACTTTATGAAATGATTTTGCTATGAATTTTACCGAAAATATCAATTTGGCCTTCCGCTCCATCCGAGCCAATTCCTTAAGAGCAGTACTTACCCTGCTGATTATTGCTCTGGGCATTATGGCCCTGGTGGGTATTTTGACGGCCATTGACAGTGCCATCTATTCGCTGAGCAGCAATTTATCCTATTTGGGGGCCAATGCTTTTGATGTGGATCCCAAGTTTGACGAAGGGGTGCGGGGCAACCGGGGTGGCCAGGTAGCCAAGCGTGGAGAAGTATTCACCTTCCAACAATCATCGGCTTTTAAAGAGCGCTTTCGGTTCAATGCGCGTACGGCCATTTCATTTCGTTGTACCAACAATGCGGCACTGCGTTCGGGCAAGGAAAAGACCAACCCGGTCATGCTGGTTTTTGCAGCAGATGAAAATTACCTGGAAGCGAAAGGTTTTGATCTGGAAATAGGTCGCGGATTTACGGCCAGAGAAGTGAATAGTGGTGGGTATGTCACCATCATTGGGGCCGAGGTTGTCAAGTTGTTGTTCAAAGGCAAAGCCGATAAGGCCATTGGGCAAACCATTTCTACAGGGAGCATGAAACTCACGGTCATTGGGGTACTCAAATCCAAAGGCTCCAGCATGAATCAGGATGAGGATCGCCGCATCATTGTCCCCTTGTATACTGGTAAAATGTCTTACGCCACTCAGAATACCAATTACCGCATCATGGTTGCGGTGACCGACCCGACCCAAATTGACAATGCAATTGCGATTGCTACGGGCCTATTGCGCAACATCCGGAAGCTGCGGGCTTCACAAGACAACGATTTTGAAATCACCAAAAGTGACAGTTTGATTGGCATCATCAAGGAAAATACGGTTTATTTCCGGGCCGCTGCGGCAGGTATCGGGCTGATCACACTATTGGGTGCGGCCATTGGCTTGATGAACATCATGCTCGTATCCGTAACCGAACGAACCCGAGAAGTGGGCATCAGCAAAGCCCTAGGTGCTACCCGACGACATATCCTGATCCAATTCCTCACCGAAGCCGTAGTTATTTCCTTGATGGGTGGCTTTTTGGGCATCATCCTCGGCGTATTGATTGGCAACACCGTGACTTACTTCATGGGTGGCTCTTTCTTGTTCCCCTGGATGTGGATCACCATGGCGGTGGTGACTTGTACGGTAGTGGGGCTGGCGTCGGGTTTGTATCCGGCTATGAAGGCTGCGAGATTGGATCCGATTGAGTCATTGCGGTATGAGTAATGGGCGAGACTATTACTCATATCAACCCTTAGGGCTTGCCTTTGTCTTGGAAAATCAATAAATTTGGGAAAATTCAAAAATGACTTCTGAAATAAATGTTGCCATACCTCAAGAGCTTGCTTTTGCCTTAAAAATGCAAGAGCAAGAATTAGCACGGGAAATATTGAGGTTATCCGTTGTCAAACTTTATGAACTAGGTAAACTTTCCTCCGGGATGGCCTCCCAGTTATTGGGCATTACACGTCTTTCTTTCCTTGAATTAGAGGCAGAATATCAGGTTTCTATTTTGGGAAATCCCAATCCAATCCAACTTCAACAAGACCTCTTAAATGCGTAAGGTTGTCCAAAATGTTCTTTTACTCGCTGGAGAATAAATTTTAAACTCTCGCCTCTTCCATTTGCGAGACCACCTCCAACAACTCACTCACAATCATCGCCGTAGCACCCCACAATATTCTCCCCCCTAGGTCAAAATAAGGCACATCCGTCAGCGTAAAATTAGGATTGATCACCAGATCCTTCATCTTTTGATGGGCTGGATTTTGAAAGTACTCAAAAGGCACTTCCAATACATCGGCCACTTCCGTTACCTGGGGCTGCCATTGTGGAGCATATTCTATAAAGCCCACGTGGGGATGCACCTGGAAGTTGCTTACGGGGATGTACAATTCAGTGAGCGCCCCCAATAGTTTGACATCTGCCGGATTTACCCCTACTTCTTCATGCGCTTCGCGCAGGGCAGTTTGCGCAGAGTGCCCATCGCCATCGTCAAAGCGGCCACCGGGGAAACTGATTTGCCCCTTGTGTACGTCCCGTGGGTTGTGCGAAACCCGCTCGATGAACACCAAATTCCATTGTCCATTTTTTGGAAAAAATAGCGCCAATACCCCGGCCAAAATAGCGGTAGGGGGGATGTCACGCCCTTGATAACGAGCAGGATGGGCCATTTTGATTTGAGCCATTTCCCCTGGTAGTGGATGCTGCAGGTTTTTTTCTAGTCTTTGTATAAATGTCAAGTCCATGTTTGGTAAACAGGGTTTTGAATTGAAAAGTTGAAGGGTTGAAACTCTTCAACTAATTCCGTTCCTTTGCTGCTTGCAAAAAATGATTGCCATGTATTCCATCGAGGCCATTCAACACATTTTACAAGCCAAAACCGCGGATAGGCCGCTGCATGAGGCCCAAATTGAACATTTGTTGCTGGATAGCCGCCAAATCATTTTTGCTGAGCGCAGCCTCTTTTTTGCCATCAAGGGTGCTCAACACGATGGGCATCAGTTCATCGCGGCAGTATACCAGGCTGGGGTGCGCAATTTTGTGTTGACCGAATTGCCAGAGCCCCACGCATTCCCCGATGCGAATTTCCTGCTGGTGCCCAATGTCATTGCCGCACTGCAACAACTGGCGGCGCATCATCGTCAGCAATTCCCCCTCCAAGTCATTGGTATCACGGGCAGCAATGGCAAAACCACCGTTAAGGAATGGCTTTTTCAGTTGTTGTATGCCAACTACGCGATCATCCGCAGCCCCCGCAGTTTTAACTCCCAGATCGGGGTGCCACTCTCGGTATGGAACATCCAGTCCCAACACGAACTGGGCATTTTTGAAGCAGGCATCTCTCGCCCCGGCGAGATGGCGAATTTAGCAAAAATCGTCCAACCCCAGATCGGAATTTTTACCATGCTTGGGGAGGCCCACAACGAAGGATTTACGAGCAAACACGTGAAGTTACGCGAAAAGTTACAACTTTTTGCAGCTGTCGAGTTACTGATTTATTGCGCTGATGATCCGGCCATTCAGGCCGAGATTCAAGCACTTTCGTGTAAAAAACTAAGCTGGTCGCTCGGGCAACACCCCAGCGCCGATTTTTTTGTACAAAAACCGGAAATATTCCTCAATCAGACCCATTTGGAAGGCAAGTTCCAGGGGCAAACTCAACGGATTACGCTGCCTTTTACCGATCAGGCGGCCATTGAAAATGCCATTCATTGCTGGGTACTTTTGTTGCATCTGTGCATCAAAGCAGAGCAAATTGCTGAACGCATGGCGCAGTTGGAGCCCGTAGCCATGCGCATGGAATTGTTGGATGGACAAAACGATTGCCTCATCATCAACGATACCTACAATGCCGACCTCAGCTCGCTACGCCTGGGCTTGCAGTGGATGCGCCAGCACGAACATGGCCGCAAACGCAGCTTGATCCTGTCCGAAATTCTACAAAGTGGCAGCACCCAAAAACAACTGTACCAAAAAATCAGTCGCCTGATTGAAGAATACCAAATTGAACGAGTGATCGGAGTTGGGACGGCGACGATGCAGCTACATGACTTTTTGCCCGAAGGTTTTGAGCAGAATTATTTTGAAAACACTCAACATCTACTCGATGCGCTGCCACAACTCCACTTTCAATCCGAAATCCTCCTCATCAAAGGTGCCCGACCGTACCACCTCGAAAAAATAGCTCAAGCCCTGGCTCGACAGGTACATCAGGCGCGTTTGGAGGTCAATCTGAGTGCCCTGGCCCACAATTTGCGTGCCTATCAGCGTTGTTTGCGCCCTGGAGTCAGAACGATGGTGATGGTCAAGGCCACCGCTTATGGTGCAGGCAGTAAGGAAGTAGCCCGCTTGCTCGAACACCTGCGGGTAGACTACTGCTGTGTGGCCTATGCCGATGAAGGCATCGAACTGCGGCAGGCGGGCATTAGCGCCCCGATTATGGTGCTGAATCCTGAAGCCGGGGCTTTTGAACAAATGCGCCAACACCGTTTGGAACCAGTCGTGTACAGTTTGGAACAACTCCGCAACTTGCGCCATGAAGTCCTCCCTCACGGCATCCACCTCAGTATCGACAGTGGCATGCACCGCCTGGGTTTTGACAGCCATGAGCTACCTGGGTTATTGGATTACCTGCGTCAACATCCTGCCCTCCTGGTCAAGTCCATCTATACCCACCTTGCTGCCAGTGAAGACCCTCAACACGATGCCTTCACCCACGAGCAAGCTCGCCGTTTTCAAGCTGCTTTTGAGCAAATTTCGGCTACTGTGGGCTATCGCCCCCTGCAACATGCGCTCAACTCCAATGGCATTACCCGTTTTCCACAATACCAGCAGGATATGGTGCGTTTGGGAATTGGCCTGTATGGCATCGATGTAAGCAATACCTTACCCGAGCCACTGCAGGTAGTTTTGAGTTTTAAGGCTACTATTTCACAAATCAAGGAAGTTGCCGCTGGCGAAACCATTGGTTATGGTCGCCGTGCCCAAGCCCATTCTCTCATGCGAACTGGAACAATTTCGGTTGGATATGCCGACGGTTTACGTCGTGGGGCAGGCAATGGCGCTTTTCAGGTGAAGGTACGCGGAAAAAAAGCCCCAATTTTGGGCAGCGTGTGTATGGACATGTCGATGATCGACCTCAGCCATATTCCCGAGGCCCAAACGGGGGATACCGTGGAGATTTTTGGATTGGATCCTTCTGTAAATGAATTGGCACAAACCCTCGGAACCATTCCGTATGAGGTATTTACCGGAATTTCCCCCCGAGTTAAACGTGTCTATTTACAGGAATAAGTATATTTTTGCGACGCTAAGGGGCGAAAAAAAAATAATATTCATTTTGCCCCCACTACTAAAATAAAACTTAACATGGCAAAGAACCTTTTGCTGCTTCTGGGCTGCTTTTTCAGCCTGATCGTTTTCACCCAGGCACAGGATAAAGACCCGGTGTTGTTTACGGTAGATGGCACTCCGGTGCATGTTTCCGAATTCAAGTACATCTATTCCAAAACCAATGGAAAAAATGCGGATTTTTCCCGCGCCACCCTGCAAGAGTATTTGGATTTGTACACCAAATTCAAACTCAAGGTAAAGAAGGCCAAAGACATGAAACTGGATACCGTGCAGGCGCTCCAGGAAGAATTGGCTGGTTACCGCCGTCAGTTGGCCGACTCCTACCTGTTGAACAAGCAGGTGACCGAAAAATTGACCAAAGAGCTGTTTGAGCGCTCTCAATTCGATCTCGACATCAGCCACATCCTTTTTGCGCTGCCCGCCGAGGCCAAAGGCACCGATACCCTCGAAGCCCATCGCCTGGCCATGGAGGCGCGTGCCCGTTTGCTCAAGGGTGAGAAATTTGCGACCGTAGCCCAACAGGTTTCTGCGGATAAATCTGCTGCAACCAACGGCGGCCACATCGGTTACGTTACCGCTATGTTCCCCAATGGGTTTTATGCGCTGGAAAGTGCGGCTTATCGCCTGCCTTTTGAGCAAGTCTCGATGCCGATCCGCACCAGCGCTGGCTACCATTTGCTGAAAGTACACAGCAAGCGCCCAGCTCGTGGAGAAGTGGAAGTAGCCCACATTTTGCTGCGTACCGAAGGCAATGATGCAATTGTTGTCAAATCTCAGATTGACACCATTTATGCTTCACTGAAGCGCGGTACTAATTTTGAAGAACTGGCGGCTAAAAATTCCAACGATTCTCGCACCGCAGACAAAGGCGGTTACGTGGGTTTTGTGACCATCAACCGTTTCGAGCAAGCTTTTGAAGATGCGGCTTACAGTATTGCTAAAGATGGCGAATATTCTTTACCTTTTCAAACGAGCGTGGGTTGGCACATCATTAAGCGCATCAGCAAAAAAGAGATACAACCTTATGACCAAATGCGTGGTCAATTAGAAGCACGCATCAAACGAGATGCCCGCTTTGAAATGGCACGCAAGGCCATGGTGGAGGACATCAAACGCGAAACCAGCTTTAAGGATTATCCCAATCTGGTGACCGAGTTTGCCGCGACCTTGAACGATACCTTTTTCACTTTTCAGTGGCATGCACCTCAAACACCTAGTAACAAGGTGCTGTTTACGATGGCAAAAAAGGCTCACACTTTGGGTGACTTTGCCCAATTTGTTGAAAATGCCACCCGGCAGCGCATGCGGATGTCGGGCGAGACCAGTGTTGATGCAGCGGTGCAAAACCTTTACGAGGAATACGTCAATGAATCTTGCCTGCGCTTTGAGGAGCAACGCCTGGATCAAAAATATCCAGAGTTCAAAGCCTTGTTGCGCGAGTACGAAGAAGGTATTCTCTTGTTTGAAGCGACCCGCATCAACGTATGGGACAAGGCTTCACAGGATACCGTGGGGTTGAAAAATTATTTCAAAACCCTGAAAGGCAAGTACCGCTGGGAAGATCGGGCCGAAACTACAATATTTTTTGTCGATGGTATTTCCAAATCGGTTTTGGAGCCCATGCGTGACTATGCCCTCAAACATTCTACTGAGGAGGTCTTGGCCAAATTCAACAAGTCAGACACCATTGGTATTCGGGTAGAGGAACAAATTTTGGAAAAAGGCAAATCCCCCGAAGCAAATGATTTGAAAGAATGGAAAACGGGAGAAGTGACCATTGCCAAATTTGACCGGCAAAACAATGAGTATTCTTTCCGCAAGGTTGAAAAAATCATCCCTGCTCAGGACAAGATGCTCAATGAAGCACGAGGCTACATCATTGCCGATTATCAGGACTACCTGGAAGTGCAATGGGTCAATGAGCTGAAAAAGCAATATCCGGTGAAGACTGAAAAAGCGGTATTTGAAAGTTTAATTAAAAAGTAGTTGAGAAGTTGAGCAACTGGCACTTCGGTCGCTGAGCGAAGCCGAAGCGTCGAAGTGCCAGTTGCTCAACTTCTCAACTTCCCCAACAACAGCTATGTTTGGTAAGTGGAGCTTGAACCTTCTGGTGTTTTCCGCACTGGCAGTGACCCTGGTCGCCTGTGACTGGCAAGCAGACCGTGGAGCAGATCGGTTGCTGGCACGTGTTTTTAACCGGGAATTGCACCTTTCGGACTTGGAAAACATGTTCCCCGAAAAAGCTTCCCGTTCCGACAGTTTTTTGATCATTCAAGCTTTTGTGAGCCGCTGGGTGCGCGAGGAACTGTTGATGCACGAAGCTGAAAAAAACCTGCCACCTGATCTGAATATTGACCAGTTGGTAAGGGACTACCGGCGTTCGTTGATCCGCAACAACTATGAGCAGGTACTGGTAGAACAACTCCTGGACTCTACCGTAACCAAAACCGAGTTGCAGGGGTTTTATGAACAAAACAAGGAGCAGTACGAGTTGGAAACGCCCATCATTCGTTGCTACTTCATCAAAATAGCCGCTCCAGTTCCCAAAACGGATAGTTTATTGAACTTTTGGACCAAACCAAGAGGCAGCAATCTCTCCAAATTGGAGGCTTATTGCCAAAAATATGCCACCGCGCATACCCTCGTTGACAGCATTTGGCACAAGGTAGATGTGATCGGGTCGGTGATGCCCAAAGGTACCATCACGGCCGACAATATCGCCTCCAAGCGGGAATTCCGCCAAAGTGATGATCAATTTGTGTATTATTTCCGACTACTGGAGTTAAAAAATCGGAAAGAAATTGCCCCTTTAGGGTACATTCAACAACAAGCGCGTACCTTCGTGCTGCACAAGCGCAAATTGGATTTGTTGCAGCGCAAACGGGAAGATTTGTACGAAATTGCCTTAAAAAAAGGCAATATTGAAATATTCTAAACATGAGATATCTAATTTTTACTGTCTTGTTGACTTTGTCAATGGCAGCAACCGCGCAGAAGCAAATTTTGGACAAAATGGTCGCCACTGTTGGTGGGGAAATCACCCTCTTGTCCGAAGTAGAGGAGCAGTACGCCTATACCAAAGCCCAACGCAATGGTACAGTGCCACCCGATGCACGTTGTATGCTGGTCGAGCAAGTACTGGTGAACAAACTGCTGCTCAACCAGGCCAAGCTGGACAGTATCGAGGTAAAAGACGAAGAGGTGGAAAGCCAGTTGAATGCACGGATTGAGCGCATTCTCAGCTACATGAACGACGACCTCAAACAGTTTGAAGAATATTATGGCCAAACCGTGAATGAGGTACGCGAGCAATTCCGCGAGGACTTGCGCAACAACCTGCTTATCGAACGGATGCGCAATAAAATCATGACCGATGTAACGGTTACGCCTTCAGAAGTGAAGGACTTTTTCCGGCGGATTCCCAAGGATAGTTTGCCCTACTTCAGCTCCGAAGTAGAAGTGGGCGAAATTGTACACAAGGTGCCAGTCAACTCTGAGCAAAAACGCGTAACCATGGCCAAACTGGACGACATCCGCAAGCGGATTGTCGACGGCAAAGAGGATTTTGCAGAATTGGCCAAAAAATACTCTGACGATGGTTCTGCCCGTGGTGGTGGCGATTTGGGCTTCGCCAAACGGGGCAAGTACGTCACTGAATTTGAAGCGGCGGCGTATAAATTGGAAGAATTGGAGGTGTCTCCAGTGATTGAAACCCAATTCGGCTTCCACATCATTCAGATGTTGGGCCGGCGGGGGAACTCCATCCACGTGCGACACATCCTGATTCGCCCGGAAATCACCGATGACGATGTTTCGCTGGGCAAACGCCACATGGATACGGTAAGAACCATGCTGCTGAAGGACTCGCTCTCTTTTTCTCGCGCCGTGAAGAAGTTTTCGGACAAAAATGTACAAAGTTTCAACAACGATGGCCGGATGGTGAACGCCAGCTCGGGCAATACCTTCTTTGAAGTGGGCGACCTCGATCCCGATATCTACTTCGCGATTGATACCATGAAAGTCAACTCGGTATCCAAACCCATCGAATTTCGTGACGATGCCGGAGATTATTTCTTCCGCCTGGTGAAACTGATGTCGCGCACCACGCCACACAAAGCCAACCTGGCGCAAGACTACGCCAAAATCCAAAAGGCCGCCATCGAATCCAAACGCAATGAAATTGTGAACAAATGGGTGGATGAAAGGATTCGGAAAACCTTTATCCTGATTGACCGGACGTATCAGGGGTGCCCGAATCTGGAGCCCTGGATGAAGGAAAATATGGCGGCGATTAAGCCGGATTAATAAAAAAGGGTAGCAACCGAAATTGCTACCCTTTTTTATTGCCCTTTTTTATACAACTCCACTTTCCGCCCTTCCAAGTCCTCCACTACCCCCATCCAGCCGAACTCACTTTCATACGGAGCCTGTATGAGCGTACCTCCCTGTTCGATCAGTTTTTCCAGCACCACCTCAAACTCTTCAACCTCAAATCCCAAGCGCAAATTCGGATCAGCAGCCTCTTGTCCTTTGGCCAAAGGGTAGATTTCCAAAACCGTTTGAGCAATCGTACAGGAATAATGCAGCGGGCCTTTACCGTGCCGATGCTGCTCAAAGATACAGCCGAGTTGGGTGTAGAATTGAGCCAGTTGGGCAGGATTGGCGCTGCGGATGACCAAGAGTTTGAGTTGCATCGTAATATTTTTTCTGCTTCTACAACCAATTCAATTTTTTCAACAAAACCTCCCGATGTCGCTTACTCAGGGGCACTTGGTACTTATTTAGTTGAATGAGGTTGTCCTGCAAATCAATCGAGCGAATTTTTTCGGCATTGACGAGGTAGCTGCGGTGGGTTTGGAGAAATTCAGCAACGGGCAATAGCGCCAGGCATTCCTGAAGGCTCAATCGAACTAGGTATTTTTTTTCTTCGGTGAAAATCTGACAATAGCGACCTTCTGCTTCCAGGTAAACGATGTCTTTGACGGCAACCTTCTCCAGTTTTTGCCGTACTTTGATGAACAAATGTTCCTTAAAAACAACATCCTGCTCCCATTCCTGGGGCTCGTTGGCCTGAGCATCCAATTGCCGAATGGTTAGTTCAATGCTGCGTTGCAGTTGGATGTCGCTAAAGGGTTTGTTGAGGAAATAGATGGGTTTGGCCCGAGCGGCTCGATTAAAGGTCAAATCATCGAGTAACGAAGTGATGAAGATCACGGGGATGTTGAATTCGCGATTGATGAGGTCGGCCAGCTCGACGCCATCGTGCTGCCCTTGGATGTGAATGTCCATCAAAATGAGGTCGGGCGGATTTTGTCGAATTAGCTCCAACGCATTCGCACTGTTGTCTACAATTCCGACAAGCTCGTATTCCAGTTTTTCAACCAGCATTTCGAGCTTGTCAGCGTACAATTCTTCATCTTCTACGATGAGTATCTTCATGTAAACCTGATTTTATGCAGACAAGGGCAAGGACACTGTAAAACGCGACCCCTGGTTGATTTTGCTTTCAACCAGTACCTTTCCCTTATTCAATTCCACCAATTCCTTTACCAGCAGCAAGCCCAAACCCGTACCTTTTTCTCCGGCGGTGCCTTTTTCACTGGATTTATCAATTACAAACAGCTTGGCCATTTTTTCAACAGAAATTCCGGTTCCGGTATCGTTGATGTTGATGAACACTTTGTGCTCTTTGTTCTCCGTAGTCACAGCGACCTTGCCACCGCTGGGCGTAAACTTGATGGCATTGCTGAGCAAATTGCGCAAAATTGCCTGAAAGGTATTTTCATCTGCATAAGCGACCAAATCTTCGGGAATATTGCTTTCCAGCTGGATGTTTTTGGCCTGGGCATTGGCCTGAAAAATTTCCATGAGTTCTGCCACTGCCAGCTTTATGTTGATGGATTTGGGCCGATAGGGGATCACGCCCTGCTGCAACAGCGCCCAATTTAGGAGGTTGTCCAGCAAGGTGCCGAGCTGTTGCGCGGTTTTTTCCACTCTACTGGCCAAGCGTGCTAATTTATCTGCTTGTTGTTTTTCCAGGTAATACGTCATTTGTTCGCCTACCCCTTCCAGCGCCACAATCGGGCTGCGGATGTCGTGCGCAATGATGCCAAAAAACTTGTCCTTGGTAGCATTGAGTTGTTGCAACTGGAGGTTTTGGGCTTTGAGTTGATTCCGGGCTTTGCGCAATTGGAGAAATAGAAAGCCCCCTAGCAAAATGATGCTCAAAAAAGCAAACACTAGCGCCAGATAGAGTTGGTTGCGGGTATTGAGTAGGGCAGCTTCGCGTTTGGCCTGTTCTTTTTCTTTTTGATAATCGGCAATGTTTTGGCGTACTTGTGCTTCCTTAAGTTTTTCTTGTGCATTGGCGGTGTAAATGCTGTCGTTCAGTTCTTGGTAGTTTTTGTGGTGTTGCAAGGCCGTTTGGTAGTCCCCTTTCTGTTCATTGATTTGGCTCAGCAAAAATTGAATGACTTTTTGTTGTTCCAGGGAGCCATATTTCTTTGACTGCTCGAATGCCAGCCCAGCGTAATATTGGGCAGAATCCGGTTGAGCTTGTTCCACATAAATCGTGCTGATCCCAATCAAATTCCCCAAAGCAAGTATCTGATTGTTGAAATGCTGGTTGAGTTGGAGGGCTTTTTGGTAATAGTGCAAACCCTGGGGAAGTTTTTTCAAAGTTTTCCAGGCAGTGGCCATATCGGCGTATACTGTTGACAAAGTGGTAGAGTCTTTGAGTTTTGCATTCAAAAGTGCAGCTTGCACGTAAAGAATTATGGCTTTTTTGGGCTGAGCTTGAGCAATGGCCACCTGCCCCATGCGGCTGTAATTGCTCATCATGCCTAGGGTGTCAGGCAAAGACCGATTGATGGCCAATGCTTTTTTGAAGTAGCTGTCTGCTACTGCCCAATCTTTCATACGGTAAAACAAAGATCCTAACTCCTGCAAAGTAGGCGCCAGATAGTACAGGGATTTGTCTTTTTCATAAATACGAATAGCGCGTTGGTAGTTTTCGACGGCCCGGTCAAAGGTGCCCATTGCGATGTAATTAACTGCCATTTCTTCAAGGGCCCAGGCTTCATTACCGCCCAAATTGTACTTTTTCGAAAGGGCAAGTGCTTCTTTCAGTAGGTGTAGTGCTTTTTGATGGTCTCCTTTTTTGTAGAACTCTCTCGATAAATAAATCAGTACCTGTGATTTATTTACCTCCCCACCGTCGGCATCCATGTAGCTGGGGCGCCCCAGAGCTGGATCGACAAAAGGATGGGTTTTCAAGCGATTAAAATAATAAAGTGCTTTTTGAAAATGATCAATGGTTTTAGTCGATTCTCCAATTAGGGAATAGGCCCGCGCCATCACTTTGTGAATGTTGCCGATGTGTTTGTCGGGTACACTTTTGTCGGTTTTCTTCAATGCTTTGTGCAGTATTTCTAATCCTGTTTTGTAGTCGTTTCGCTCATAAATGTATTGTTCTGCCACATGGTAGGCGGCAAAGGCTTCCACCGATTTGGAGGAAATAGACCGCGCAATTTTTAGCGCCTCTCCTGGGTAATCTATGGCTGTAGTCCGAGCACCTAAAACCTCTACCTGTTCCATGAACAGCATAGCCATGGCTAGGCCAGCTTTATCGTTTTGTTTTTTTGCCAATTGCATGGCTTGCTTTACATAAACGTTTGCTTCGGCCTGTCCATTCACAAAAAGATTGGCCCTGGTCAAACCCAAGAGGATGTCAATTTTTTGAACCGGATCAACGGTGGCGGGTAAAATTTTTTGGAGGCTGTCAATTAGAAATTGTTGACAATAGATTGAATAACAGAACAAAAAGAAAAAGAAAAAAACTAATTTAACTTTCTTCATGATTCAATTGGCGTTTGGGCAAGACAATGCTTTAAGGAGCATCTAAGATACGGCTAAAACCGGAATTCAAGCCACCAATCATGCCCGCTCAATACCAAAAAAAACTCCATTCATTACACCAGCAGCACCGCTCACCCCCAATCTTGCGCCCTGCAGCCATGCTGGCCCTAACTTTGAGAAAAATTCATCAACAAAACTCTATCTACATGAAACTCAGGAGTCATTTTTTGTTTGATCGGGAAATTTTTTTCACCCGCTTCTACACCATAAGGTATTCGGTATCAACTTTGATGCTTTGTTGTTTGGGCATTTTCTCACAAGCGCAATCAGTCGTTTCTTTTCAATCGCTTCAATATCCTGGCCTTTACATCCGACATTCTAATTACAATGCATTCATTCAGCCTATCAAATCAGCGTTGGATCAAAAAGATGCATCTTTTAAAATAGTTCGGGGGCTTTCGACGGATTGTGCGGATTGCATTTCATTTGAATCTGTCAACCTCCCAGGGCAATTTCTACGGCATCAAAATTATCGTATCGTACTGGGACCCATTACTAATGATTTGAACAAGAAAGATGCTTCATTTCGGCAAAGGATCAATTCAACCTCGTCTGCGGTTGCTTTCGAGTCATTCAACTTTCCCAGTCATTACATAAGACCAAGAAACAATGAATTATTCATCACTCAAGTGGCAGATTATGCCAGGGACAATGATGTTTTTTTTGTTCAAAATAGTAGCGTTAACGGAACCCCTCCCGGAACAGGCAATGTGACAGCAAAACTTCCTACAGATGCAGACATGTGCTGGACGGAATCAAGAACCAGAGGCGCAGGTACATTCCCTAACATCTGTGGGCCAAACGAAGATTTAGATGCCGGGCTTTGCTATCCCAAATGCCAGGCTGGTTATGTAGGCGTAGGGCCGGTATGCTGGAAATCTTGTCCTCCGGGATACCGTGACGATGGTGCTTTTTGTGCCAAACCAGCCGCTTATGGCCGAGGCGCAGGATACCCTTGGAAATTTGGGGATGGCCTCAATCTGGATGCAGCAAGAGCCCGCTGTGAAAAAGAAAACCGTCAAGGCTGTGAAAAATACGGCGAAATCATGTATCCAAAATGCAATGAGGGCTTTAGTCCAGCAGGCTGCTGTGTCTGTAGCCCGGTATGCCCTGCTGGATTTGTAGACATTGGGGTGTCTTGTACAAAGCCAAGTTATGGCAGGGGTGCAGGCACTGTGCCCAAAAACTGCCCTGCTGGGAAAGTAAATCAAGCTGGCCTCTGTTATGTACCATGCCCCGCTGGATTTAATGGCGTAGGCCCCGTGTGCTGGGCCAACCAATGCCCCAGTGTTTTCCCTATCAAGTGTGCTGCCGGTTGTGCTATCTCTTCTAATGCTTGCATAAAGGCCGTAGTGAGCCAGGTGACAACTCCCCTTGAAATGGTCGTGAATATTACTGGCATTGCCTTGTCGGGTGGCGGTTCTGCCGTGGCTAAATCCGCAGCAGTAACCAGTGCCAAAACCATTGCCAAAGCAAGCATCAAGAGCCAAATGATCCGTAAAGCAAAGGAAATGGGCAAGGAATTGCTCGAATCCGCTGCTGAAAATGCTGCTTCTACGTTTTACGAAGCGCAATTGACCGGCGAATTCAGTTGGGAAGACCTCGATCCAACTGGCGTAGCCAATGTTGTGAAAGCGTTTAACAAACCGCTGTGTAAAGACTTTAAATAATCACAACCTCTATCGGAGGGCTGAGTAATATCGCGTTACTCAGCCCTCTTTCAAAAATCCATGCAATATGAAAAGATCGTTTTTTGCACTGTTGAGCTTTTTACTGCTTCACGCTGGTTTCGCGCAAGGCATACAATTTGAGTCAGCTGAAAATAGCTGGTCAACCATTCTGGACAAAGCCCAAAGTGCCAACAAACTGATATTTGTAGTGGCCTATTCCTTATCCTGCCACAATTGTGAGGATATGCAAAAAAGGATATATCCTGCCGAGCAGGCGGGAGCAACCTACAACGGCAAATACATCAATGTTCAGTTGGACATGGACAAGGCCGAGGCCAATGATTTTGCTGTTAAATACGGCATTATGGCCTATCCAAGTTACCTGTTTATTGATGGGAAAGGCGAGCTAGTACATCGTGCAATGGGGACGATGACCATGGAACAGTTTGTAGCGATGGGCGTAAACAGTACGGATACAGCGCACCAGTTTTTTCCACTGAAAAACCGATTTTTCCAGGGCGACCGATCGCCGGAACTGCTCAAAAGGCTGACCATAATGGCCAGGGATTTGACCGACTACGACTTGCTGGGGAGTGTATACGAGGCTTATTTTTCTACCCAGGAAAACTGGCTCAGCAAGGAGAACATGGACATCCTGCTGATGGGCTTGAAATCGCCCGAGCAAAGTACCTTCCCATTCCTGCTGAAACACCGAAAGAACTTCATTGAAGCTTACAGCGAAGCCAAAATATTCAACCTGATTGACGAGGTGGTAATGAACAGCATGAGCCTTTATTCCTACAATTATGACCAACGGGATTTTGATCTCACGCTGGCCAAAGCATACGGACTCAAATATTTGCCCGAGGAATTATTTGATCAATACTGGCTTTTGTTTACAGTGAATCATAACATGATGAAAAAAAACACCCCGGAGCTCCTGGTCAATGCAACCCAATATTTTGACCAGTATCCCTGCTTTAGCGGCCACCTATACAACAATGTTGCCCTAGCTTTTTATGAAGAAACGAAAGACAAAGTGTATTTGGAGAAAGCACTTTCTTGGGTGTTAAAGGCCATTGCGTTAAAGGACATGTTTCAATACAATGATACTGCTGCTGCCCTCTATTTTAAACTGGGCAACAAAGAACAAGCCAAAACCTATGCATTAAAGGCGATTGAAAAAGCAAATGAAACTGGCCAGGATGCCTCCGAGACCAAGTCCTTGCTGAAAAAAATAGAAAATTTGTAGTGATTAGGATTCGCAAAACGTGAGTCATCCCGAATTTTTGGGATAACAAACCGCGGATGCGGTTGAATTTAGAATAGCCCCGGTCGTCCGCAGGGTCGATCAGTTCTAACACGAACTACTAAAATGCAGCTTCGCTGCTTGATTTATTCACCACGACGGACACGACGATCACGACGTTTTCGCGCTTCGCGCGATTTGAACACGACGCTTGCGTCGTGTGGTG
>JAIYAV010000063.1 GCA_027488855.1 Saprospiraceae bacterium | reverse complement strand
TTCTTGTAGTTCTGCTGATGCAGGAAAAGAGTATTGTAAGTAATTCATCGTAAAGATTAAGTAGACCTTATGCTTCTTGTTGACGGAATTTTACCGTTGATGGAGCAACCCCAAAGGTATGATCTTTGATCAATTCTGGGGCTTCAATTTGCAAACCAATTTTGATGATGGCCAAATGATGCACCGCGTGGTCGTGTAGAAAAGTGATTTCGCGCCCCAGTGAAGAAGGGTATTCGGGACGCGCTGCGTCGTTTTGGATGGAAAAATCTCCGCGCACTTTTAAGGGGGTGTATTCCTCAAGCGTCAGTAAGTATTCTAGTTCTTGTACAAAAGCCCTCATGGCAAAAAGGGGATCCTGTTCAATTCTCAAATCGCGTTCGCGTTGGGCATAGTCTACGACCTGCTCTGATGCGCCAATGGTCAGACAACGAAAAAAATCGTGAATGTGTCGAAAATGCTGGCCAATCGAAGACCCGTTGTAAATGGCCAAGGGGGCTTTGTAGAGTTGATCTTCAATGCTGGCTAGGATGCCGTTGATTTGATTGACGATGTTGATGATGCCTTCTTTTCCGTTCATTTTTGTGTCATATCCCCACGAATAAATTCGTGGGTTGAGTTAGTATGGTTGCCTCCCACGGATAAATCCGTGGGTTGGCGGGGTAAAAATCAAGGATTAGTGCACAAATCTAGAATCCCTCCCCGAAGGTTTCACACCTTCGGGGGGGTGAAGCAGCGAAACAGTGCCAACCTCCCGAAAGTCTGGGACGTTCGGGGAGGGGTTTTAGATCGTGCATATGCTTAATCAACTTATCAAAAATTTAGTACACTTCATTGCGAGCCGACTTCAGCGTATTGATCAGCAGGGCCACCACGGTCAATTGACCCACGCCGCCGGGTACCGGGGTAATCCAGGCTGCTTTGGGGGCGACTGCTGCATAATCTACATCTCCTACGAGTTTGTAGCCCGATTTGGATGTGGGATCTTCGACCCGATTGATGCCCACATCGATGATGACGGCCCCTTCTTTGACCATATCTCCCTTCACAAATTCGGGCGCACCGATGGCCGCAATCAAAATATCGGCCTTGCGGGTATGTGCAGCCAGGTCAGCCGTACGACTGTGGCAAACCGTAACTGTGGCATCGCCTGGGTAGCCTTTGCGCGACAACAAAATGCTGATCGGTGTGCCCACAATGTTGCTGCGGCCTACCACAACCACTTCTTTTCCAGAAGTAGGAATCTCGTAGCGCTTTAAAATCTCCAGGATTCCCATCGGGGTAGCTGGCAAATAACAAGGAAGTCCTTGGGCCATGCGGCCAAAATTGACCGGATGAAATCCATCCACATCCTTGCGAGGTTCTATAGCTAAAGTCACCTTGTGCTCGTCAATGTGCTTAGGCAAGGGCAATTGTACGATGAATCCGTCAACTGAACTGTCGCCGTTGAGCTGTTCTACAATTTCAAGCAATTCTTTTTCCGTGGTGTCCGCTGGGCGATGAATCAAAGTGGATAAAAAGCCTACTTCTTCACAAGAGCGCACTTTATTGCGTACATAAGCCTGGCTGGCCGGATTGTCCCCGATCAACACTGCGACCAAATGAGGAATTTTGCCGCCTTGGGTTTTGATTTGATCCACTTCGATGCGGAGTTCCGCTTTAATGGTTTGGGCCAATTGTTTCCCGTCGAGAATTGCCATCGTTGATGATTGATTTAAAAAGCCAAAAGTACAAGTCTTTGTTGGAAGGAGTTCCTTTAGGGCAAGAAAAAAATCGGGTCGAAGAAAAAAACACTTTCAAAAGCACTGGCTTATCTTGAGGGCTAAATCACTTCAATCATGCAATCCAGAAGAAAATTCATCCACCAAGCCAGTTTGTTGAGCAGTGGTATACTATTGAGCCAAACAAATGCTTGGGCTTGGAACAATAATTCCTTTGAAAGCAAACGCCCTGCCTTGAGCGACCGAAAATTCAGCAGTACGGCGGTCGATGCGACCATTGAGCGTTTAAAAAAACAAATTGCCGACCCCGAACTAGCCTGGTTGTTTGAAAACTGTTTTCCAAATACGCTAGATACCACTGTTGAATTTGAAACCATTGATGGCAAACCCGATACTTATGTCATCACTGGCGACATTGATGCCATGTGGCTGCGCGACAGCACCGCCCAGGTCTGGCCTTATTTGCCTTTGATCAAGGAAGACAAACCCTTGCAAGAGCTGATTGCTGGCGTCATCAACCGACAGAAAAAATGCATCATCCTCGATCCTTACGCCAATGCTTTTTACAAGGATGTCAATAAAGAAAGTGAGTGGAAAAAGGACTACACCACCATGAAACCCGGCATCCACGAGCGCAAATGGGAAATCGACTCCTTGTGCTACCCCATTCGCCTGGCTTATCATTATCACAAAACAACGGGGGATACCAGCGTTTTTGACGCCGATTGGGTGCGCAGCATCGAGCTGACCCTACAAACCTTCAAAGAACAACAGCGCAAGGATGGCAATGGCCCATACACCTTCCAGCGCAATACGTATTGGGCTACGGATGGGGTACCGCTTTCGGGTTATGGCTATCCAGTGAAACCAGTTGGTTTGATTTGTTCAGTATTTCGCCCCAGCGATGACGCGACCATTTATCCTTTCCTGATTCCAGCGAACTTCTTTGCGGTGGTCTCTTTGCGCCAAGCTGCTGAGTTGTTGAATAAAGTGCTCAACAATACAGCCCTCGCTCTTAAGTGTACAGTTCTGGCCATGGAAGTTGAAAAAGCACTGCAACAGCATGCCATCATCAATCACCAAACCTATGGGCGCTTGTACGCCTATGAGGTCAATGGTTTCGGCAGTTTCAATTTGATGGACGACGCCAATGTTCCCAGCCTCTTGTCCCTACCCTATCTGGATGCAGTCAACAATACCGACGTGGTGTACCAGAATACG
Organism: Saprospiraceae bacterium; assembly: GCA_027488855.1. Taxonomy (GTDB): domain Bacteria; phylum Bacteroidota; class Bacteroidia; order Chitinophagales; family Saprospiraceae; genus Haliscomenobacter. The sequence goes on along the minus strand of JAIYAV010000063.1, from coordinate 6,487 downwards.
CGGAAGTACTTGTTGTCCACCAACAATCCCTTCTTTTTCAAAGGCAAGGCAGCCGAGGGCATCGGCGGGCCACACGCTGGGATGAACATGATATGGCCATTGAGCGTCACCATGCGGGGTTTGACCTCGAACAATGCGGCTGAGGTTACGCAATGTTTGCACATGCTGAAGGCCACGCACGGGGGCACGGGCTTCATGCACGAAGCGTTCCACAAAGATGATGCGAATAATTTTACCAGGAAGTGGTTTGCTTGGGCGAATACCTTATTTGGTGAGTTGGTGATGCATACGAGTGCGAAGTATCCGGCGATTTTGGCGATGAAGGAGGTGTAAATACTCTTGCTTACCTGCTTATTTTTTCTCATTTTCGACGCGAATTTTGAATTAATTGGGCAAAATGTGCGACTTCTCCGAAGTCGTAAAATCTTAACTACAACCATTTTCTACAAATGTGTGACCTCTCCGAGGTCATCGGATCGACTTCGGAGAAGTCGTACATTTGTAGAGTTTGTTGCAAATGAGTTTTTTACGACTTCGGAGAAGTCGCACATGGTTCATTGTCAATGCAATTAATTCGAAATTCACGTTAGTTTTAACAACCCAACTAATGCAGAAGTAGAATCATGGATAGAGTAGCATTTTTCAAAAACATCATTCTCGAAGTGCTTGGCGAACAAGTAGCGTATTTTGCTGGTGCAAACATGCCAGAAATCCAGTTTGTGCCAATTACAGATGAAATTCATCACCATTATCAATTGGTGGCATTAGGCTGGGAAGGTTCCCAGCGAATTTTTAATTTGCTTTATCACATTGACATTATTGGGGACAAAATCTGGATTCAAGAAGACCACACTGAAGATAGTATTGCGGAGAAACTAGTTGCAAAAGGTGTTTCCAAAAAGGACATTGTGCTCGCTTATTTCCCTGATTTTCATAGAAAACACACAGAGTATGCAGTGGGATAATTCCTCTACCCCACCTTCACCAGCCCCATTTCCCCCGCCTTTTCCAGCATCAACCCATAAGCGGCCTCAAACTCATTCGGAATCACCCCATCCAGAATGGCTTCCCGTACAAAGTTTTTGATATCGCCCACTTCACGTGAAGGGCCAATTCCAAAGGTTTCCATGATAATTTCACCCGTAATCGGTGGCTGCCAGTTGCGGAGTTGATCCCGTTCCTCTACCACTTGCAGGCGCTGGCGCACCAGTTCATAGTTTTCGAGGTATTTTTTGACTTTATCCGGGTTTTTGGAGGTGATGTCCGCTTCACAAAGCAGCATCAGGTCTTCCAGGTCTTCATCCGCATCCACCAATAGGCGGCGCATGGCGGAGTCGGTGATCTCTTCTTTGGTCAGGCTGATGGGGCGCAGGTGCAGGCGAACCAGTTTTTGCACATACTTCATCTTGTGATCCATCGGCAGGCGGAAACGTCGGAAGATGGTCGGCACCATATTGGCCCCCAAGGTTTCATGCCCATGAAAAGTCCAACCTTGCTCTGGATGAAAACGTTTGGTAGGTGGTTTTGCAATGTCGTGCAGAATGGCCGACCAACGCAACCAGAGGTTTTCAGTTTTTTTGCACAGGTTATCCAGTACTTGCAGGGTATGGTAAAAGTTATCCTTGTGGCCCCGGCCATTGCGGATTTCAACGCCATGCAAAGCAGTCATTTCTGGAAAAATGATGTGCAACAAACCAGAATCAAACAAGAGTTTGAAACCGACCGAAGGTTTGGGCGCCTGGATGATTTTGTTCAATTCTATCGCAATCCGTTCCGCAGAAATGATCTTGATGCGTTCTTTGTAGACGCTGATCGCTTTAAACGTTTCCGGTTCAATGACGAAATCAAGTTGGGTAGCAAAACGAATCGCGCGCATCATCCGCAGGGGATCGTCTGAGAAGGTTTTGCCCGGTTCCAGGGGGGTGCGAATGATTTTTCGCTCTAAATCCCCTAGCCCATCAAAGGGATCAATGATGTTGCCAAAATCCGGCTCATTTAAACTAACTGCTAGGGCATTGATGGTGAAATCGCGGCGATTTTGGTCATCTTCCAGTGAGCCATTCTCCACCGCTGGTTTGCGTGAATCATGGCGGTAGGATTCTTTACGCGCCCCTACAAACTCCACTTCCAGATCCCGGTGTTTGATCATGGCCGTGCCAAAACGCTGGAACACCGCAATCCGGGGCACCGGATGCAATTCGCCAGCTACCCGCTCAGCCAGTTCGATGCCACTGCCTACACAAACAATATCGATATCCTTGGAAGTACGCGCCAACAAACGGTCGCGCACATAGCCACCCACCACATAAGCGGGCACCTGCATCTTTGAGGCTGCATGGCTAACGATCTCCAGGATCTTGCGTTCGTTATCTTGAATTTTAAAGACCACTACTACGTTTTAGGTTAAAATACCGATTCGGCCTCGACTGCGCTGTACTGATCTTCCATACGGTCGAGTATCTCAAATAAAATCGCAGGCGTTTCTTCGGTAACCAATTGGCCCCGAAACTCCTTGATGCCTGGGAATCCCCGGAAGTAATTGGTGTAGTGCCGACGCATTTCTACCACCCCTAGTTTGGCCCCTTTCCAATCGATGGAATGTTGCAGGTGCTGGCGTACTGCATCTACGCGCTCGTGAATATCGGGTGGCGCTAAAAGCTCACCCGTGGCAAAATAATGCTTGATTTCGCGGAAAATCCAGGGATAGCCGATGCTCGCCCGACCAATCATGATACCGTCCACGTTGTAACGATCGCGGTATTCCTTGGCTTTTTGCGGCGTATCAATGTCGCCGTTGCCAAAAATAGGTATGTGAATGCGTGGGTTGTTTTTGACTTTGGCAATCCAACTCCAATCCGATTCTCCCTTGTACATCTGCACGCGGGTACGGGCATGGATGGACAGGGCTTTGATGCCAATATCCTGGAGCCGCTCGGCTACGTCTTCAATAAAGATGGTATTGGAATCCCAACCCAAGCGGGTTTTTACGGTCACTGGCAAATTGGTCGATTTGACCACGGCTTGGGTCAGTTCCACCATTTTTTTGACATCGCGTAAGATGCCAGCACCTGCCATTTTACACACCACTTTTTGTACTGGGCAACCGTAATTGATGTCCAGTACTTCTGGTTTGGCAGCTTCGACGATTTCGGCAGCACGCATCATGGAGTCGAGTTCTGCGCCGAAAATTTGTACGCCGATGGGGCGTTCTTCGTCGTAGATGTCCAGTTTCTGCAAACTTTTGGTCGCATCCCGAATCAAACCTTCCACCGAGATGAACTCGGTGTACATCATATCTGCACCTTGCTTTTTGCACAAAGCCCGGAAAGGTGGATCACTCACATCTTCCATTGGTGCCAAAAGCAGGGGAAATTCTCCCAATTCAACTTGCGCAATTTTTACCATATCCCTTTTGTGCATTATATAGTGGGGCAAAAATAGATTGATTTAACCAATCGGGCCTCAAAAAAATTCCAATTTGTGGAATTTTACTTAAAATCCTGTTAATTGTGGTGAGGATACACACCGGGGGCTTTACTTTTGTGTTTTCTTTGTCCAGTGCATGTTTATTCACAAGTAGTCAGAAAATGTATAAATCGTTTGCTAGTCCTGTTTTGATCGGTATCCTAAGCCTGTTGCTGGGCTGTTCACCTTATCGCCAACGTGATTTGGTTGGAGAATGGCAGGCCATAGCCATCTCACAAGAAGGAGATTCCCTCCAAATAGACCCAAAGGTAGTTCAATTCACCTTCAACAAAAATGAAGGCTACACGTTCAAAAGCACCCTCAATTACCACGAGTCCGGTACTTATTACATCCTCGACAAACGGCTGTTTACCATGGACACCCTCAACCGGGCTTCTACGGAAAAAGCGGTAGAAATCCTGCTATTGACCGCCGATTCCTTACACCTCAAAATGAGCGACGCGGGCAAGGGCCGTTTGATGAAAATGGTTAAGCAGAAATAATCACCACCGTAATCCAACTGTGGAAGGGGTTCTAAACAATCAGCATCGCACCATTTTTTTCTTTTTACCGATGCCTCCTTTTTCTTGCACCTTGTAAATGTATTCACCGGCATCGGGTACTTTGCAGGAGGTTCCCCCCATGTCTACATAAATGGTACCCAAGGATTCAGAAAGCTCAATACAGTGCTCGGTCAGCTCGGGGAATTGTGAGCCGACCATAATGATGAAACCATTCATGGTGTAGCGCACCCGGTTGGGGGCCTGGTGGATGTTTTTTTGTACCCGTTCCAATAATTTTTGATACAAAGGCAGGTCTAACTCAGCATTGGGTCGCAGTTGTGCCCAATAAGCTAAGGTAGCCCACCCTGCCGAAGCAATGGTCTCTTCCGGCGATTCAATCCACTCCAAACCCAATTCCAGGCCATGTGGCGATTCTGCGGCCACCCAGGCTACTAGGTAATCGTGCAACATGTGCCAATAAGCCGCCACGACCCAATGGCGCAAATCGTCTTTGCTGATTTTTTTTTCATCCACAATCAAACCAGCCAGGTACATGGCATCGGAGTTACCCGTATTGTAAAGATCTAGTGCCAGTTGGTACTCTTTTTTGAGCTTGAGTTCCTTGATGATGGTTTTTAAGTCGCCCACTTTTACACCGAAAAAAGGCTCACGGGCACCGTGTTTCATCAGGGTGTTCTTGGTACTGGGACTGTTGTACGTTTGCAGTAACTGCATGACTTCGTTGAGGGTAGGCATGGCATTAGGTATTTGTAGCAAGATAAGTTTTTTAGCATCACCTTCAAGCGCAAATTTAAATAAAAAATTGTTTGCGATAAAAAATAACCACTTTTATTTGTTTTTATTTTTTCTTCCCTTTGCATGTGCTGCATTAATTTTGTCGCAAGAATAAACGTATGAAAACGGCAGTACTCATCATCGACGACGAAGTCAAACTCCGCAGTTTGCTTGCCCGCCTCTTGCAATTAGAGGATTACGAGGTAAGTGAGGCGGGTGATTGTCAATCCGGGCTCAAAAAACTGGCTCAGCAAGATTTCCCGGTAGTGCTTTGTGATGTCAAGCTGCCCGACGGCAATGGCGTAAACCTTACCGCCGAAATCAAACAAAAATACCCACTTACCGAAGTGATGTTGCTCACCGCCTACGGAAACATTCCCGATGGGGTGCAAGCCATCAAAAATGGCGCTTTTAACTATTTGGTAAAAGGTGACGACAACAACCGCATCATTACCTTATTGGCACAGGCTACTGAAAAAGCCTTGCGGGCCAGGGCAAGTTCAGGTGATCAGGCCAAAGCTGTGGTTGATTTCAAAAATGTCATTGGCCAATCTTCGGCCATTCAAAAAGCCATAGAACTCGCCCGTAAGGTAGCACCCACCAATGCCAGCATTTTATTGACCGGAGAAACGGGCACGGGGAAGGACGTTTTTGCCCAGGCCATCCACCAGGCCAGTTTGCGCAAAGACAAAGCTTTTGTTGCCCTCAACGCTGCCGCTTTTTCCAGAGAAATCATTGAAAGTGAATTATTTGGTCACAAAGCTGGGGCCTTCACCGGGGCGATTAAAGACAAAAAAGGTTTATTGGAAGAAGCCCATGAAGGCACACTCTTTTTGGATGAAATTGGTGAAATGCCCTTGGAATTGCAAACCAAGTTGCTGCGGGTGCTGGAAAATGGAGAATTCCTGAAGCTTGGCCAAACCAAAACCCAAAAAGTGGACGTCCGCATCATTGCCGCCACCAATCGCAACCTGGAACAAGACAGCAACAGTGGCCAATTCAGAATGGATTTGTACTACCGCCTGGCCACCTTCGCCATCCATTTGCCTTCTTTAAAGGAAAGGCCGGAAGATATTCCCTTGCTCGTTCAGCATTTTATGGAACAATTCAGCCAAAAACTCAATAAAAAAATCAGCAGTGCCCATCCCGATTTTTTAAAAGCGCTGCAACAACACCAATGGCGGGGCAATATCCGCGAGTTGCGCAATACCATTGAACGCGCTTGCATCCTCAGCGAGACCTCACAATTGGAAAGCGATAGCCTACCCTGGGAATTTTTACAACAAACCAACGACAGTATCACTGGGGTCATGTCTTTACGAGAAGTAGAAAAACGCCACATCTCGCGTATGTTGGAACATACCCATTGCAATAAGACCCAAACTGCGGAATTATTGGGCATTGGATTGACCACTTTGTATGCCAAAATCAAGGAGTATCAGTTGTAAAACAGGATGTTAACTGTCGGTTGGCGATTTGATCATGATATTTAACATCATCATTTTTTCGAAAGAGGAAAATGCGGATCTATATTATTTGTCTGTTCACCCCCTTCTCGCAGGGTCGATTGGTTCTAATTTTAAAATGCTAAACACATGATTTTGGCTACGCCAAAAAGATAATTCACCACGACGACACGACGACCACGACGTTTTGCTCCGCACCACACGACGCAAGCGTCGTGTTTAAATCGCGCAAAGCGCGAAAACGTCGTGATCGTCGTG
>JAIYAV010000139.1 GCA_027488855.1 Saprospiraceae bacterium | reverse complement strand
TTCCAATTTTGAAACAGATTTATCACTGGTCGAAAGCCGCATTGATGCCATGGCCGCTGGGGGGGGGACACCTTTGGCCGAAGCCATTGCCGCATCTGAATGCAAACTGGCCAATCACCTGGCCCAAACAGGGCAGGATAAAGGCAAGTTAATTGTTTTGAGCGACGGTCAAGCTACTTGCCAACAAATACGCCCCCCTGGAACGTACAACTCGGCTCCATTGGGACAGCAGGTAATCAATGTGAATGCAAACCAATGTGGGGGCAGCAATTTCAAAATCAAATATTACACCATTGGGTTCAATATTGCCCCCGGTTCTCCCGCAGAAAGGGATTTGCAATACTTATCCCAAATTTCGGGAGGTAAATACCTCAATGTTCAGAGTCAAACCCAGTTGGAACGCGCTTTTAAGAAATTCAATCGCACTTATATACCCAAGCCAACCCCAGCCTTGGTTAATCTTCCCACTACATCAGCAAGTAAATTTGATAACGGAGTTAGTTTGATTACTACCGAATCTTTTGGCAATGCCTTAAAAACCTGCGAGGAATTTGCTCAACTACATCCTGATGATTGTCATGGTGCCTACAATCTGGCCTTAATGCAGGAAGCCAACGACTTTTACCGGAAGGCTATTACCAATTACCAAAAGTACTTGAGTATTTGCCCCAATGCTTCAGACAAGGAACTGGTAGAAAAGCAAATTGCCTTTTTGGAAGAGGAGTTCAAACAGTTCTTGCTATTCCAGAAAGAGGTGGTCAAAAGTGACCTCGAATACCTTAAACTGCACTTTGAAAAGATCCAAAATGGCCAAAGTGTAGCGCTAGCCGAAGAGTTCAAAGGCTTTTTAAAAGAAAAGGGAAATTATTATAAAGACCTCCCTGAACTAATGGGCAGAACGGATAGGGGGTTCCAAAGGAATTGCCTCGACGTTTTCACTGGCTTGGATAACTGTGCAAAAACAATCTATCGCAATCCAAAAACCTGGGATAGAGATGCGACTCCAGCCCTATCAATGACCTATGTCAACCTGGAAAGGCTTTTGGATAGCTTTTAATTCACACAAACCACTTTTAAACCCATCGTCATGAAAAAACAATTCTTTCTAACTTTATTCACCCTGCTTCTGCTAACTACCTCCTGTGGTGGATCTGCCAATTCGCCCAAAGGGATTGCCAATCAATTCTTGGGACTTGTATCCAAAGGCGAGTATGAGCAGGCTAAAACATTTGGAACAACCAATACGGCCATGTACCTCGATTTTTCCGCACAAATGATGCCCGAAGGAGTGGATAAAACGTTCGGATACAAAATTTTGCGCGATTCGGTCGCCGGGGATCATGCCTGGGTCTTTTTTTACGATGAGCGGACCGAAAAGGAAGAATCTCTCGATTTGATCAAAGTGGACAACAAATGGAAAGTGGACTTGCGAATGAAAAAATAACCTGCTGGCTACTTTGCATTTTGCTGTTCAGTTGCTCCCCAAAACAGGTCATTGAGGAGCCTCCAGATTTGGGCTATACCCAAAATGGAGACCTGATCTACCGCTTGGGCAATGGCTTTTTTTCGAGCTTTTTCCGAGATTTTTCCACCCGGGAAAAATTGTTTTCTCATGTAGGCATCATTTATCGGCCCACCAACGGGGATTCGATTTTTGTTCTGCACGCCGAAGCAAGCGAACTGACCGGAATCGGCTCGGTTAAAAAAGACCCCGCTTCCTCTTTTCTGCAGGAAGTGGATGAGTGGGCCATTTATCGAGTGAAAGTACCGGAGGCTCAACGCCGAGAAATCGCCAATCTGGCTTTAGCACAGCACTTGAATAAGGTACCCTTTGACGCAGCTTTTGACGCTCAGGATTCCTCCGCAGTATACTGCACGGAGTTGGTGGCTAGAAGTGTCAATCGAGTACTAAATACCGAACTGATCAAGCAGAATACCCGAAGGTCTAACCGACGCTTCATTGCCATTGATGATACCTATTTGGTGGACGGAATTGAATTGATTCATCAACAAATAAATAAAACACAACATGGAAAATAATCCATCTCAAACAGCCGCCGAGCAGGCGGAAAAAGTAAATTTTGCTAAGGAGGTAAAGCAATTTTATGCTGGCGATTTTAAAACGCTTTTCCGCGTGTTCTTCACTGACCCCTTTGACGGGTTGTATGCTCTTTTTCATACTCCTTCTGACAAATCATCCATGCAAGCACTGATTTTGTTTGCTTCGGTATTTGTACTGTACTTCCTAGGTGGTTTTATACTAGCTGGCCAAATGCGTGAATACATGGGATTTGCTGGTTTTCTGAACATTGCTGTGATCCCAGTTTTGGTCATGTTGACCATATCAGCTTTTTCATTCTTGATTAAATCAATTTCCGGAAAGATCAATTTCAAAAGTGAATTACTGACTGGCGCTGTATGTGGTATCCCTCTTGCCCTGGTTGTGGCTCTCGCGGTGGTTGCCAAAATCTTTGGTAGTGATGGCAACCTGATGACCTTCTTCTTTAATCCCATGGCCGTCGGATCGCTTGTAGGGGTCTTTATGGTATACTTGCTCTTGATGCTGGTTAATGTTTTTTACCAATCTTTAACCTCTGGGGGAACGAAACCCTTATTCGCCTGGTACTTGTCGCCATTGGCTATTTTATTGTCATTCTACCTGGCAATTACGGTGTCTAACAACCTTTTTTATTAGGTAGGTAGATGAAAATTGGATGGGTGCTAATTGGAACAGCGCCTCACTCAGTCAATTTTTCTTCTGCCCAAGGGAACGAAAACCTCAAAACTTCTTCTAAGCCTTAGCTACTCCAATTTTGCCAAATTGCTGAGG
>JAIYAV010000342.1 GCA_027488855.1 Saprospiraceae bacterium | reverse complement strand
CCAAAATGTGTTTGTCCGCGCGTTTAATGGGAATGTACACCGCAGATTTGATGCAATGGGGTGACTGTAGAGAGACCGTATGTGGCAAAGATGCATGGCGATCACGTTGAATAGTGCCGTTTTTAAGCACTTCCTGAAAAGCGGAGGGGTCAATCAGAGTAGACGTGTCATAAGGGCACTGCTCAGCGGGCTCAGTGGTCTGGTATGCACCTGGTTCCAGTTTGTCTTCCAGGAAGTTGTATTTATGAATCCAGACAAAGCTACAGCCTAAATAATCCAGGGCTTTTTCCAGGATGGTGTTGAATACTTTTTCCTCAGTAGAAGCCCAACTCAATTGCTGGGTGATTTCCTGGATGATGCGCAACTGGCGGGTGAGCATATCGGCATAAAGCGCAGTACTGGCCTGCTGGGCATAGCGGTTGAAGGTTTCTAATAATTTTTTTCGCTCCTCCTCTTGAGCCAAAACATTGGGGGTATGAGCGTAACAATCAATCCAACCCAATACCCGCCCACTTTTTACGAGTGGAATGGTCAATAAACTGAACCAATTCCTTTTGATGGCTTCTTCTCGGTGTACATAAAGAGGAGTTACGTCAGCGTCCTGTACATCATGGCGGTAAAAAGTTTGCCGTTTGCGATGATCCTTGTCAGCAGGCACCAGCCAGGGTAGCTCTTTGTAGGTGAGATGCATTTTGCGGTGGTAATCCCGATCCAAATCCCCCTTCCAGGCCACGATTTTGTAAGCCTGGCGCTTTTGATCCAGTTGCCAAACCATGCTGCAATCAAAGCCTGTTGCTAACTCCAAGGCATCGTCTGCCATTTTTTGTAATAGTTCATTTCGCTCTTGCAACTCGTGTAGAATGACTTTAAGTTCATTGCTATCGAGTGGTTTCATTAGTATAGCGTAAGGCCCTGAACTATAGGAAAAAACGGCTCTTTGTCGGTCTTGTCCAGTACACACAATTACTGGAATGCGCTTGTGTTTTTGCTGAACTTGTTTGAGTACCCTGGCTCCAGGATAATCAGGGGTCAGTGTAAAATCCAATAAAATTGCGAGAGGAGGTCTTTTGGCTCGATTCAGTGCTTGGAAAAACTCCTTAGGCTCAAGGAATAGCATTAGTTCAATCGGTTCATCTTCAAGTAAGAACTTTACCTGATCAAGAAAAATTTGCTCATCATCCAACACAAATAAACTGGGCTTTTCATTCATGATATTCGTAATTTTCAGGTAAAGGAAATTCAAGAACAAACAGACTTCCAATAAACCGAATTGTATCCGCCAGGTAAAGTTTACCCCCCATGGAGTGTGCCAAGTTTTGGCTGATGTACAAACCCATACCTTGGCCTTCGTCCCGTGAACTCGTGCCCCATTCGAAGATGTTTTTTTGGCGATCGTAAGCAATCCCAGGTCCAGAGTCCAGAATGCGAATCTGGCAACTTCCCGGTCGCAAACGGGTGCTGAAGTGCACAAAACCATTGAAGTGCTCATCCAGAGCAGGTAGATGCTGAGCCAGCACTCTGAAGCGCTCCAGTTGTAGCTCAATGTGCTGAACGGCATTGAGGATTAAGTTGACTAAAATTTGTTCCACCTGCGTCGCGTAGCCACTGATTGGGGGGAGTTTTTGATCGTAGTCAAAATACAATTCCACGACGCGCTCCCTGGCGTAAGACCGGAGTTGGTGAATGGCCTTGTGCGTCACCTCGTTCAAATTCAGGTCATCCTGGGTTTGGTGATGCGCAAGTCTGCTATAAGCGTAAAAAAGAACATTCAAATCGTCCAGAGATTTTTGCAGCGGTTGCAAGTATTTTAAAGCGGCGCCAAATCGGCTGGTCTCCAATTGGACCAAACCTGCAGTAAAACTTTCTTGGATGCCCGGTAGTTTGTTGCTCAGCTCATGGATGAGTGAACCCAACAAATGCCCCCGGTTTTGATTGTCATTGGACTGCATCATGACCTCACGCAGCTCGGAGCGCTCAATGGCAATGCCGATTTGATCCGCAGTGCGTAGGATTTGCTCCCGCTGTTTGAGGGGTAGGACATCTCGTTTGGCGTCCAGGATGTACAATACGTATCTTAGCGGCTTCCCTGGAATAAAAATAGGTGCCCCCATACAACTGCGGTAAGTATAGCGTGGAAACAGGTTTTTGAAAGTACCCTCTATTGCTTCAAATTCTGTTATTTCTCGATGGTAAACGCTCTCGCCCGTTTCCAAAACATTGCGCACTGGGCTGAAATAAAGGGCATCAAAATCAATTTTATCATGTACGTCCTGTTCCAGTGGAAAATGTGCGATTAGCGCTGTTTTGCGCAAACCTGGAAAAACCTCCAACACAAAAGCCTGACTGAAGGATTCTTGATCGATGAGGGGCTGAAGTAACTGTAGTAAAGCCTGTGTAAGTGGCAGACTATTCAACTGTGAACCGAACTGCAAGTCATTTAACTGGTTGAAGGAGTGACCAGAAATAGTGATTTTTCCTGCGATAAACTGATCAACAATAGATTTTATATCAATGGAAAAATGACCGTTGGCCTTAGACACAAAAGGTATAAACAACCTGGTTTTTCTACTCAAGTCTTCAACACTCTTGCGTCGGTTTAATGCTGCGCTGCAATAAATCAATTGGGTATGAGGGTATCGATTCAGCACCTCCTCTCCATACTCAATCCCATCTTTCCGATCATTCAAATTGATGTCAATGATCAAAAAATCGTAGGTGTGACTAGCGAGTAAGGCTTCGGCTTGTTGATGATTCTCCGCTTCATCGATTGTTGTATTGAGGTATTGAAGCGCCTCTTTGATTTTTTTGCGGAAAACTGGTTCATCATCCAGAATTAGGATTCTTTCCGCCTTTTTTGGTTCTAGTTCTGTAACTTGTTGACTGATTTCTAATGACTTCTTTGTTGCTTTTTGCGCTGCGTTGGCCTTCCTTTCTATTATGCCAAACAACTCCTCCACCATCTCCGCCCTTCGATCCAAATCTTCTATGCCAATTTCCTCCAGAAACTTATTTACGCTAAGTTCAATTTTCCGGTTGGCTACATCCAAAAGCGCAATCACGCCCCGCAACTTGTCCCCAATGGTGAGCAAATCAGCAGGAATTTCATTGCCAAAAATGGGTAAGTCCCGGTTCCAAATGACTGCCGTAATCCCTGGCTCAATTTGTACAAACACCCCGAAGCTACGGATGCTCACAATCTCTCCGGTGACGTAGGTGCCTTTTTTATACCGTTCTTCGAGTTTTTCCCAGGGGTTTTCGCGCTCGCAAAGGCTAAAATACAATTGCTCCCCGCGATTTTTCTCAGGTAGCCAAACAGCAGATAAAATTTCACCCACCACAAAACTACGCGGCGCAGTTCTAATGCTGCGATCCCAAGACCATTCCCGCTCCGGGATTACCCCATGACGGCCATCTTCAGTCTGCACTTCAATCTGGCTGAATTTGACCGCAGTGACCTGAACAGTCAATATACTTTTTCCCGAATAATTGATGTATTGATTTTGAAACATTGGAATCGTAAATGAAAATCAGCAAACGCCCCTTATTTACAATTTGCTAAAATGATGGATTTTATGCTATATCTTACGAAGTTAGGTTTTAAAAACCTTTTTTTATTAACAAATATCAATTTTTTCAAAACAAACATTGCAATACACTAAAAATCATTATCTTCAGGCGCACAGAACAAACACCAAACCCAATGCAAACCCTAAAGTTAAATTCGAGCAACCATTCAGTAAGGGTACTCCAAACCCTGCTCAAAAACACGGGAAAAACCATCAGCGTTGATGGGGATTTTGGCCCCAAAACCCTCGAGCAAGTCAAGCTTTTTCAACGTGAACATCAACTCAGAGCGGATGGCATCGTTGGCCCCGCAACCTGGGCTACCCTCTTTCAGCAGGGCTACACTTTCAACACCAATATCATCGATTGGCCATCGCCCGATCGACAAGTTTTTTTGCCCAAGGAAGAGTATTTTCAGGAAATTCAACCCAAACAATCCATTTTTCTGCACCACACCGCCGGGTTTCACGATCCTAGGGGAGTGATCAAATGGTGGTCGATTGACGATAATCCAACTAGCCCAAGACGGGTTGGGACGGCTTTTGTCATTGGCGGGCCTTCACTCGATGGAGATGCAGCGCTGGATGGTAAAATCTACCGCGCATTTATGGAATACCATTGGGCCCATCACCTGGGAATGGGAGTCAAAACTTCAGGAAAGGCTTTGGCTAAACTGAATGCTAAAGTCAGTGGTAGTTCTATTGGTATAGAGATATGTGCGATTGGGCCAGTCCAAAAGGCAGCGGATGGGAGTTTTTTTGTACAGTTTCCCCCCAATCCTAAAAAGCATCTGGTTCCGGCAGACCAAGTTTGCACCTTGGAAAAGCCTTTTCGTAAAGCAATTCATTACCACCGCTACTCCGCTGCGCAAATTGAAGCCTGTCGCAAATTGATCCTGAGCATGGCCTGGTTTTTCGATATCCCTATTCCCGAGCGGACCTACGATGCGCAATGGTTTGAATACAATTCCCGGGCTGCCTACGATCCCGGGCTTTGGACGCATACCAATGTCCGAACCGAGAAAAGTGATTGCTTCCCCCAACCTGAATTCATCGCGATGCTCAACCGCTTGCATGAAGATTTTAAAACTTTTGACCCCCACAAACTTCCAAGAGACCGGGGGGAAGAAGCCACTGCGTTTGATGCTGCCACCATCACCAATTACGCCACCGACATGAATGATTTTGATGACATGATCAAATAGAAACCCTCTTATTCATCTTTATAAACCCAAGTACAAATGGCAAGTTTTGACCTTCATTTTCATCCCTCGTTTAAAAGTTTTATGTCCAATGATGTTGAATCCGAGCGAGGAGATTGTTGGAAAATTTATGACGATTTCGTCAATGTGGTGGATTCACAAGGCAGTTTGACTCAATGTGAAAAAGGGAATGTAAAAATTGGAGTAGCCTCCTTTATCACTTTGGAGCCACCTTATGCCACCAGTTTTTTGGTACAGTTGGCTGCAGGTTTGTCTTTTTTCGACAAAGACATGATGAACCGCCCGACAGGCTCTGGCGACTTGCAATACTTCAAAGAAGAATTGGCCCATTTGGAAGCATCGGTTGCCGCCAAACCCGACAAAATCAAAATCATCAAGGACTTCAGCGAGTTGGATGAGAACAAAATAAATTTGATCCTGTCCATCGAGGGCGCGCATTCCATTGCGAGCAACGAACACAATGCTGAAGAGAACCTGAGGGTCTTGAAACAGGACAAAAAATACCGTTTTTTGTACCTCACGATGGTGCATCAAACCCGGTACGCTACCTGCAATCACGCTTTTAGTGTAAAGTTGATCGCGGGGAATGAGCAGTTTTGGCCCAAGGGACAAGGTTTGACCCCTTTTGGCAAAGACTTGATCAATACCGCCTACGACAAAAGCATTGGTGGCTATCAGTTGTTGATCGACATCAAACACATGAGCATCACCTCTCGCAAGGAATTTTACCAATACCGCATCGATCAGCAGCACCAAAACATCCCCATCATTGCCAGCCACGTAGGGTTTACGGGCATCAGCTGGAAGCCTGAAAAATTGATGGAACACATTGATAAGGCGGAGGTAATAAACAGTGACCAACACGTGCGGGTGCAATGGAAAAAGCCAAAAGGCATTCAAAAACCCTTCACCTTATTCTGGGATTGTGAATTCAACCCCTGGTCGCTCAATCTATACGACGAGGAGATCAAAATCATTGTCGACTCAGGAGGTTTGATTGGCCTGATTCTCGACCGGCGGGTGCTGGGTGCTCAAAAAGTATCCAGTGAGTTTTTTGACCATCAAAACTACCTGGCACTGGGGCTAAAACTCAAACGATCCAAGGAAGAATGGGCGGAAGACCAGGAAAATGAAGACCAGGAGACCAAATACGACGAGGGGCAAAAAGACCCGATGAAGCGCCTGGATGCGCCTAAACATTTGTGGCATTTGTGCAATCAGATCTTGCATGCGGTCAAATGTGCTGGGCCCAAAGCTTGGGATCACCTTACCCTGGGCTCCGACTTCGATGGGTTAATTGCGGCCATCAAAGCCTGTATTTCCGTGGAGGAATACCCTTTCCTGGAAAAGAACCTGATCGAAATGCTACCCGAAGTATTGAAGCAAGCCCAAAAAGCCCATCCTGATGTTGATTTTGGACTCAATGATGTTGCCACCCAAGTGAAAAACATCATGTACAACAATGGTCGACAATTCATCAAAAAACATTTCACTGAGCAGCCACAAGCTTGATTCATTCCCAAACGAACTCCAACATGCCACAGGGATATTCATTGCACATCGGGGTAAACCAGTTTGATCGCGAGTATTATCGCGGCAGCCTAAGTTTTTTAAATGCGGCAGTCAACGATGCGGTTTTCTGGCAACAGTTTGCCCGGGATCAAGGCTACCATTCTTCTCACTTGTTGAAAGATGAGGAAGCGGTAGCCGATGCCATCATAGCTCATCTCCAGGAAAAATCTGCCCAACTGAAAGCCGGAGACATCTTATTGGTCACCTACTCAGGGCATGGCGGACAAATTCCCAACGAGAAAAAGGGGGTAACTGACGATGAGCGCAATGACCAAACCTGGTGCTTGTACGACCGGGAATTGCTTGATGATGAATTGTACGCCTGTTTCCAGCAGTTTGCCGAAGGGGTGCGCATCACGGTGGTTTCGGATAGCTGCCATTCGGGTACGGTGATTAGAGACGAAGCCCCGATGGGGAAGATCGATCTGATCGCCAAACTCGAAAAAGGTTTGAGCCTGGGCCTCGAAACCCGGGGCTGTATCGCCCGGAGCGTGGGACCTGACATTCGGTATGAAATCAGCAGATCCGGCGGTACCAGCATTATGGGGCCGATCCAAAAAAAGTACTTGCAGGCCCGCAAGGGGCAAAAAGTAAAAGCGGCAGTTACGTTGTTGGCGGCTTGCCAGGACGAGGAAACCACCTTTGATGGCGAAGAATTTGGCCTGTTTACTGGAGCTCTGAAAGAACTCCTGACCAATGCCCCCGAGGCCAGTGCGGAGGAGCTGATTGCCAAAACAAAAGAGCAGTATGCTTTTCCCAAACCTAACTTGTTCACCTACGGGGCTCAAATTGCTTCCTACAAAACGCACTCCCCCTTTGCTATTGATATTCCTGAACCAACGCTGATTGAAGGATTCGAGCCAGCAGTGGTAAAACAGGCCATTTCGCGCAGCATGCACAAAGCGACGCCTTTGTTTGCCCGCTTAAAATTGACAGCAGCGGTGGATTTTGAGCCCATGCAGGATGATCAGCTCCGCATTATATCGGAAGAAATTGTTGATGGGCATAAAATTCTAGAAATCGAAGTAATCGATATTCCAGTAAAAGATGCCTGGAACGCTGCGCATGCCCTGCAGGCGGCCTTAAAAGCAGAAGGTATTCAGGTACAAATAGAGCCCCTTTATTTCGAGCACCAAAAAACGCTCAGTCGTGAAGGCCGCGCAGACTCGGATGACTATCTCCCGGAATGGCCGCCCGCTCAAGATCAACTTGGCGTAAAAGTGGGCTGGCACCTCGGGGCAGCGTATTCCCAATTGGCGGGAGCGGTACAGGAGGTTCGTCAAAAATGGCAGGACAATCCGCCCCGGATTCGGATTGCCCACATCGACACTGGGTATGTGCCCAATCGGCCTGGATTGCCCAAATACCTCAAACACGATGAAGGGCGCAGTTTTATTCCGGGAGAAAACTCGGCCATCGACCCGCCTGATTCTGGTCAGGATCGGCATGGCACTGGCACCATGATTCTTTTGGCAGGCGACCAGGTGGGGCCAGACGATTTGTTCGGCGAATATGAGGGTGAAGTAGGTGGAATTCCCTTTGCCGAAGTGATTCCGCTACGCATCTCCGAAACGGTGGTGATTTTTAACTCCAATCGTTTTGAAGCAGCAGTGGAAGCCGCGATTGAGTTGGGCTGTGAGGTCATCACCATGTCGATGGCGGGCAAACCCAGCCCTGGCATGAGCAAGGTGATCAACAAAGCTTACGAAGCGGGCATCGTGGTGGTATCCGCTGCCAGCAATTGCTGGTACAAAGGGCCAGGGGCGGTTTTGCCCAAATGTGTGCTGTATCCAGCTGCGTTTCCCCGGGTTATTGCTGCGGTGGGGGCCATGCAGGATCAGCGGCCCTACGATCAAAAGTTCTTATTGGCTAGTCGATCCAAAATCGATACCGCATACATGCAGGGCTGCTGGGGCCCGGCCTCCCGGATGAAGTACGCCCTGGCCGCGTATACCCCCAATGTGCCCTGGGTGGGCAAAGACAAGGCTTTTACCCGGGGTGGGGGAGGGACTTCGTCGGCCACGCCACAAGTGGCAGCCGCGGCGGCACTCTGGATTGCGTATTACCGCAAAGAACTGGAAGCCAAGGGCTACTATGAGGAAGGCCAGGGCTGGAAAAAAGTAGAGGCGGTGCGCCAGGCTTTGTTCCAGTCGGCAGCCAAAGAAACAGTCTTCCCAGAATGGAAAAAATACTATGGCAACGGCATTCTGCGCGCCTTGGATGCGCTGCAAATTGGGGTGCCCGATGAGCAGGATTTGCAGGCTGCACCCGTAGCCAAAGTGAGCCCGCTTGGCGTGGTCGAGCTGGTGGCTTCTTTTTTCAAAAATCGACCTGCGTCCCGCGCCATCGAGGCCCAACCGGATGATGCGCAACTGGCGCTGGAATTGATTCAGGTGCTGGAAAGTGATCCTGAGTTGTTTGATTTGTTGGAACGGCTTGATGAGGAGGAGGATTTGGAGGTGCTGGGTGCGGAGGATTGGAAACGGGTGGGGAGGTCGAAATTGGCGAGTAATTTTTTGAGGGGGAGGTTGGGGTGAGGGGAGCTTTTGCTCCAACCTCTTCCTGATTAACTCACATTACGCACCATGCAGCTTCGCTGCCTATTATTTACCACGACGACACGACGGGCACGACGTTTTATGCGCTCCGCGCTTTAACGCCTTCGGCGTAGAGCGGCATTATTTAGGAGAACGGATGACACGGATAAAAGCGGATTAAAACGGATAAATCATAGGTAACCAAAAAATTATCCGCTTTTATCCGTGTCATCCGTTCTCCTATTGTTGCCGCTTTTAGCAAAAAGAGGCGAAGCCTCAAAAAGCGCGGAGCGCATAATCGTCGTGTCGTCGTGTTTATGAAAAAAAACAGCGAAGCTGCTTAACTGCGTAATCTGAGTTATTAAAATTCGCTCAACAAGTCCTTCAATTCCTTCAAACAAGCTTTAGAATCAAAATACCCCACATGATCGCAGCCCACCTCAATCCGTTTTCCTCGTTCAAAGCCCGGAATCTCCACCATACTATCAATCGTCACGGCCATATCGTGCTGATTGTCGTTGAACACAAATTTGGACAAGGCTGGATAAACCGCTTTCCCTTTGATTTGATCTACCAAGCGTTCTAAAAAAGGATTCCCCGCAGCTTCAGCTTCGGTAATTTTGCTGATATTGCCCGCAATGAGGGAATACCGAACTTGGGTGGGTGTTTTTTCGGTCCGCTTCAGGGCTTTAAGCACTGGTGACCCGGGCGTGAGTTGTGCCAAGGTTTCAGTGGCATTCGCCCCGAATTGGCTCAGTACGTAGGATAAGCCCGAAATCGCCAGTTTCATCACTCCCCCAACATTCAACGCGCCGGTTATCAAACCAAATACTTGCTCGCGAAGTTTTGCTACTTCCGATCCATCATTTGGTGTGCCCACCATGATCAAGTGTTGGATAAAATCTTCTCCTTTTTGATCTATCTCCAACATATGGCGGGTGATCAGGCCGCCCATGGAGTGCGCGACTACGGTCAATTTGGGGCTATTGGCTTCGCCAAAACCTGCTTCGGACAAACGTTGGAATAATTTTTTTGCCGTATTTTCAATGGGTGTAGCTAGGCTTTCGTAGTCATAAGTCAGGACAAAATCCATTGTGCTGCCCTGCGCACGTAACTCCTGCAACCCTGCCAACATCCATTCCGTATCTCCAGTAATGCCGTGAATGGCCAATACTATTTTGGCTTGTTCTTGTCCCGCTAGTTTTTGGCGTATTTCTGGTGCGGCTGTCGCCTTTTGCCATTGGCCTTGTTCATCTGGCCAGTGCAGGCAAAGCGCTTCACTGGGCTTGCGGGTGAATACTTTTTTGAAGTAGAGTTTAATAGATTGGCCAATGCCGCGGGTCAGCGGTTCATCGCCCTGGATGAGGCCATCGCTGGGTGGGGGCAGTTTTTCAATGTGGATGTGTCCCTTCTCGTCACCATAGCCCAAGGGGTAAAACAAACCGGAGGCTTCGTCGTAGCCGTAAGGTAGCGTAGTTTCGAGAAGGGCTTCATCGGCCTTATCCATTGATCGTTGCCGAACGGACTGCTCTCTAGGGACGATGGTCAATTTTTGGCCTTCTTGCAGGCTGGGAAAATTATCGCTACCCTGGGTGGGGCGCAGTTCGATTACTTGTACGCCATTGTCCGAAGCGGAACTCAAGCCCGCCGGGAAAGGATTACGGCTCGTCAATACAGTACTAAACAAATGTTCAGGCGGGGTAACCAAACCCACCATGGCATCTGTCGCAGGGTCCATTCCTTTGGTTCGGTTGTTTTTTTTCAGCTTGTGCTGTTGGTCGTCGCCAGTGGCAGCATAGGCCATCGCCTGAAAACCTTCAGGTGCTTTAAGTGTAAAAGCAGTGAAGTCAGCCTCTCCTTGTTGAATCTGCTGCTCTTTATTTGGACCTACTACACGGATTTTCATGGTAAAAACGGTCCAATCTCGTTGCTCTCCCAAGCTATCTCCTTCAAACCCAAGCTCTCCGTCATCACCACTTTTATCACCGCGATAATTTGGTATGTTTTCATCCAATGGCAAATCCGCTTGTTGAAAGCGCTGCAATGCCAAACTTTGGGGGTCAACAGCTACAAAGATTTTCAGATAGGCTGTAATTTCATTAATGTTAAATTTTTCGTATGCTTTATTTATTACAAAGGGAATGGTCTTGTAGAGTCGATTGTCTTTAGCTTTAAGTTTTAAAAATAGCGGCTCCTTATCTTTGACCAGTTTATTTTGATCCAGGTCAATAAAATCTATTTTAATGCCAAAAAGACTTCTTAAATACAACACTCCTACATAGCATTCGGTCAAATTGGAAGTTGGGTTAATTGCAATACTCAATCTAAAAGCAGGTTGCCGGCCGTTTTTATACCTACATACCAACTCTTCCGGGAGCGAGCCATGCACTCCAACTTTTTCTCCTGGCACAGCATCAGGGTTAGCTCCAAAAGCTTCGCCTTCAATTTTTTCAACGGTAAACAAAAAATCATCCGGTTTAAAATGAGTATCCTGATTTTTTAGCTCCGAAGCGCCTACCCATTTCCCAACTGAATCTACATAACGTAAAAAAACACTTGCGTCTTTACTGCGTTTGAACAGAGGAATGAGACTGTTGTTCTTTGTCAATACATATTCATCATCCAGCGTCAACCTAATGAGGTAATCGTGTGTATCACTTGCCTCTGAAAAATCAATGGCATAAAATAAGGTGGGCTCTTTGTCATTGGCAACTTTTAGGGCTGACAATGCTGCCTCGGCGTTTCTTAAACCTTCTGACAAACCTATGCGCAAGGGCGGATTGGCCAATTGTTTTAAAACTGCTTCGTACCCCTTGCTTTGATCCAAATTTATCAACTGGGCATCTTTCAAGGCCGATTGATCATTACGCACGTCACCGACCTTAACCAATTCCTCGACACCAGGAATTTGTACCAATGTATCACCAGAAGCGCCCGACTGCACCAAACCATCAATTTTTCCCGCCGACAAAATCCACTCCCCATTGATAAAATTAACTGGATAAGTAGCCCGATAGGGGGTAATCTCTCTGGATAAAAACTGCTGATCCAGGTCGTTTTCGGCAAAGGCAAAAGCCACCGGGTTTTGTTTGTCTGCCCGGTTGCGCACTTCAATGGCGAGGTTTGACATTAAATCCCGGTAAGTCCTGGAGCTGCCGCCCGCTTGCAATTGCCGCATCAGACAAGAGGTGAATAAGCCTCCGCCATCAGCTTCCTGTGCTTTTTCATCGTCTCTAGCCGCAGCCAGATGCACATAAGGAGCGATGGGGAAACTTGCTCGGCCTGCGGTGAGCTCAAAAAAACCTTCTTGTTGCCCCAGGTACTGATCATAAGGGACGTGGTTTTTGGAAGCAGTTTCGTGTCTGAAGCGAATTTTACGTGGATCGATCTGGTCATCCCGGAAATTACTCCCCGAATGACAACAATCCATGATGACCAAACAATGTACATCTTTGAACTTCGCTTTGTCTTCGGGATCGTGCAAGGCGTCCCAAATCAGGTAGGCCATTTCTTTGTCGATCAAATCCCTGGCCTCCGGATTCGTACGGCTGTCGACACACACCATCGTTTCATTGCGTCGATTGGATTTATCGCCCCAAAATTCCTGGGGGGCTTCGATGGAGGAACCATGGCCGCTGTAGAACAAAAGGCAAATGTCGCCAGCTTGGGCTTGTTTGATATGGGCAAAAGGGCCATTGATTTGGTCCTTGATGTTGGTATAGGTTGGTAGGGGTAACGCCTTCGGATCGAAGTCTGGAAATTGTTCCTGATGGGTGTTCAAATCCTTTTGATCGAAGCCCTGGTCATGTGGAGCAAGCCAATAAGCGGGGTGGTATTCAAACTGATCTTTGGGTTGTTGTGCACAGAATTTGCGCAAGAATCGATCCAGATTGAGCACATCATGGATACACGCATATAATTTATTGCTTTGGTAGGCATTGATTCCAATGAAAGAGGCGTACAATTTTTTTGCCATTGCGCTATGGTTTAGTTTATGGTTATAAAAATAAGAGTAATTTATTTCCTACCAAATAAATATTTGAAATAAAAGCAAGTGTCGAAATAAAAAAATCAAAAACAATTTGTTATTGCATTTTTAATAATTTTGCTTGTACCTTGTACAAATCATTTGTTCACCAAAATACCTATTCCTTATGTCTCTCATCTACATTCTCATCATCGGCGCGGTATCCGGCTGGCTCGCTGGCCAAATCATGAAAGGTGGCGGCTTTGGCCTTTTATGGAACATCATCCTGGGTATTGTTGGCTCTTTTGTTGGCGACTGGCTATTCGGGGTGCTCAATATTTCTTTGAACGTCGGTAGCGCCACCGTGAATACCATCATCCAATCGGTTATTGGGGCTGTTGTGCTGCTTTTTGTGGCGGGGTTCTTTGGAGGACGACGAGGACGATAATGGTGTTGGGGCGACCCTTGCGGTCGCCCTAATGTGAAATGGGCGGCCAGGCGGCCACATAGGGCGTGGGCAGCCACGTAGGGCCGCCCGTACGACGTTATTGTCTTTTCGCATGTATCTCCTCAAAAAAGATATCCTCATTCGGCACATCAAATTCAATTCCCACCACTTTCCGGTTGTTGTCCGTCACAAATTGTAGCGTTCCAAAGTCATACCAAGCGTGGTTTTGCTTCCATTTGATCTCGTAGGTATCGTAGTGCCAATGGCTGAGCGTGGCATCCAGTTGCGGCCCGTGCGGGAAGTGTAATTCCAGCTGTTGATTGGCCCCAAGCTTCACTTCCAGCGTTCCGTACAATGGGTCGTGGTATTGGCCGACTAGGGCGCTGGCGGGCAAACCCGGTGTCGTGTTTTTGACCTGTGCAGCTTTGCGGTTTGCCACAATGCTGCGGCGCTCGGCCTGGTATTGCAATTCGCCAGAAAAGCCTTCCTTGCTCCAGTCTTTCAGGGGCAAGTTCAGGTAACGATCCACCACGTATTGACAAAGGTTGGGGCTGATCCCCGTCATGCTATTGGTCAGCACCACGATGCCCAGTTTTTCTTCGGGCACCAGCATCACTTGGGAGTACATGCCGTCGTAGCCACCGCCGTGTGACAGCACCACTCTGCCGCCGTAATCGGCGATGTTCCAACCCAGGGCATAACCGGAAAAATGCCGCTTGAAATAGCGTTGCTTTTGCGCGGCGGAGACCTGAAAACTGTTGTGCATTCGCCAGAAGGTCTCCTGCGTTTGAGCGCTGAAGATGGTTTTGCCTTCGTGTTTCCCTTGATTGAGTTGTAGGTTCATCCATTTGGCCATGTCGCTTACGCTGGAGATGATGCCCCCGGCAGCGCCCATGTTGTCCCAACCCGCATAGGGAATGGGCTCGGCGGGGCCATAAATGCTCTTGTGTGGCATGGCCACATTGCTCAGATTGCCTAGGGCACTGGTGCTGGTTTGGCTACGTTCCATTCCCAGGGGTTTGAAGATCCGTTCTTTCACAAACACATCCCAAGGCTGGCCACTAGCCGCCCGAATCACTTCACCCGCCGCGATAAACATCAGGTTGGTATACCCGTAACCCGCCCGAAATTCATAGTCAGCAGGCAGATGTTTGACTCTTTTGACCACTTCCTCGGCGCTGTAATTCGTCTTGTACCAAATGGCATCGCCACTGTAAGTACCCAAGCCCATCCGATGGCAGAGCAGGTCACGCACGGTGGCGTGTTTGCTCACGTAGGGGTCATACAATTCGAAGTAGGGCAGGTATTTTTGCACCGGGTCATCCCACTTCAGTTTCCCTTCTTCCACCAGGATGCCAATGGAGGCTGAGACGAAAGCTTTGGTATTGGAAGCGATGGCGTACAGACTATTTTCATCGGCTTTGGTCGTTTTCCCTTTTTCCAAAACGCCATAACCTTTGGCCAGTACGACCTTGCCATCTTTTACGACCGCGATGGACAAGCCCGGTACGTTCCAGTCTTTTTGTGCTTGTTGAAAATATTGATCCAGTGCAGTGACATCCACCTGGGCGCAGGCCAATAAGGTGTGGAAAAGCACCAATAGCAGCATGGTGATCTTATGCATGATTTCTATACTTTAAGGGATAGCGATTAATTGGTGGCAAAAATACTCTCGGGTTTCCAAGTCGGGCGTTCCGCTGCATTAGCCACCAGATAGCTGATCAAAAAATTGAGTTTGACATAGGTACGGCCTGCTTCAAAATTGAAAGACCCATTGAGTTCATCCGAAGGTTTGTGGTAGTTGTTTTTGGTAAAATCCTTGATCAAACCATCCAGGTCAAAATTGGGGTCGCTGGTTTTGAGGCCATACTTGATGTGCAGCGCGGGAATGCCTTGCAGGACAAAGCTGTACTGGTCGCTGCGCACAAAACGTACTTCGGTTGGCATGTGATCCTGCATCACTTCCAAGCCCAGATAGCCCGCAGCTTGTTGCACCGTAGCCATCAGGGTAGAGTGCTCCGCACCAAGCGGTACTACGCCCAACAATGGCGCAAGAATAGTCGGCATATCCGTATTGACATCGGCCACAATTTTTTCCTTGGGCACCGTTGGGTTGTTCGCAAAATAGGTGGAACCCAGCAGGCCCATTTCTTCCCCCGTCACCATCACAATCAGCACCGAACGTTTTGGGCGTTCTTTTTT
This sequence comes from Saprospiraceae bacterium, assembly GCA_027488855.1. Taxonomy (GTDB): domain Bacteria; phylum Bacteroidota; class Bacteroidia; order Chitinophagales; family Saprospiraceae; genus Haliscomenobacter. The sequence goes on along the minus strand of JAIYAV010000342.1, from coordinate 3,613 downwards.
CAGACTTTGGTAGGTCTTTGCAATTTCCAGCAAGCTCGCTACTCCCGAAGCATTGTCGTGAGCACCGTTGTAAATGGAATCGCCATTGACCGGGCGGCCAATCCCGACGTGGTCGAGGTGGGCGGTGTGCACTACGTATTCGTCCTTGAGCACCGGATCAGAACCCGGAATTTTGCCCACTACGTTAAAACTTTCCAGGTGCTCGTATACGGTACCTGTTTGGATACGGGCAGTGCCGGGAATGACCACTGGGACGCTAGGATTGTACAGCAAAGCGGCCAATTCGCGGCTGCTTAATTCGGGTTTACCCATTATTTTACCCAAACCCGTCCAGGTCAAAGTCCCTACCACTTTGATGGAAGCGTAGGGATTGACGCCCCGGCCTTCGGCCTTTCCATTGGGCAATACCACACCACGCACCGATCCGGGGCCACCTTGGGGGCCGCCTACGGTAGGTGAGGGAAGGATAAAAACACCCACTGCGCCTTGCTTGAAAGCCATGTCAACTTTGGCGCGGGTAGTGGCCAGGTGGGCAGTTTCAGTGCTACCAAATTTGTTTTCGGGCACCCGGTTGAGCAGGATCACAATTTTACCTTTTACGTCCAGGCCGGCATAGTCGTCGTGCTTGAGTTTGGGCGCTGAAATGCCATAGCCAGCAAAAACCAGGGGGGCTTCGATCTGATTGCGGGCTACGTTGAAATCAGCTTGCACGCTGTAGTCCTTGCCGTATTCCAAATCCATGTGTTGCGTGGAGGAATGGTAATGGATGCTGTTTTGCTCGGGTATGGTTTTGGCGGTGCGGATGACTACTTTTTGGCGGTAGCTACCATTTTCGCCAGCGGGTTCCAGACCCAGTTTTTTGAATTCAGCCTCCACGTATTGGCCAGCCAAATCAAATTCGGGGGTGCCCGGCAGGCGGCCCTTCATGCGGTTGTCGGCCAGGTAGGAGATGTGGCTTTTGAGGGCTTCGGCGGATACTTTATCCAGTGGTTTTTTCAAGTGTTTGGGCAAACTGCTTTGGCCCCAGCAAGCGGTAACCAGCAGGCCACTCAGTAAAATACTCAGGCTACGGTGAATCATATTTGATATGGTTTTGAGCGAGGAGGGAAGGTAAGGAGAAAAGATGAGAGATGAAAGATGAGAGATCACCTCATCTCTCATCTCTCATCTTTCATCTCTCATTCAACACTTTTCTCCCCCACAACAAAATCTGGAACCCATATACGCCCAACCAGAAAAGGATAGCCGCAAAAGAAAGGATGCCCAGGGCGGCGAAAACCTTCACCGAGCGCAAATTGAGGTCCCAAAACTGGTAACTGATGAAATCGCTGAGCACAAAAAAGGTATGGATACAAAATAGGTAAAATAGCACCTGCAATAACTTGCGGGCGTAAAGCACCTTGCGCAATTCCGACTTATCGCGCAAGTTTTTGCGCTTTTGCACCACGTAGCGGCGGGCAAAAAAGAGATAGGCAAAAAAGAGGCTCAAAAACAAACCTTGCTCCAATGCCCCATAAAAAGGGTTGAAAAACTGCCGCCCGTAATCTGCTTTAAAATCCATCGAGGAAAAAAACATGAACACAAAAAAAACGAATTGCCCGATGGGTAGAATGAAATGCTTCAAATCGCTGCGGCGCAATTGGTACTGAGGATACAGGCGCAATTTGACATGATAAAAAAGCAAGGTAGGCAAACTAAGCGTGGAATAAATGGGTATAAAGTACAAACTTGGATACCGCTCATAAATACCCGCCAACACCAGCCAGTAATGCAGTAGCGTGAGGGCAAAAGTAATGAGCAAGAGGCCATAACAAGCGTTGGAACGTTTTTCACCCGAACTTTTTCCAAAAAACAATACCCCAATCCCCAGGGAATAAATGATCTGTGCCCCTAATACGGCCAGCAAGAGGTAGTAGAAGATGGAATGTTCCCCGCGAAGGGGCAAGGGAAGGTAATTGGAAAATTCCATATAATGCAATTGATTCATATGGTAAGGGTTTAGGGAGACTGAGAAAGTTGTGGTAACCTAAACCTCCTAAACTTCCCCCAAAGGTATTGCCTTTTTGCACCCTTTGCAAAAGTCATTTAACTTTGGAGATAAAACTCAAAAAAAAAAAAAAAAATGCCCCCTTATTTTGAACCCTAAACAAAGTAGTCATAGCCATGAGCTCTAAATCTTATTCACCCGTCACGCCCCATGAAGCCGTTTCAGTCATTCGTTCCGGCGATAAAGTATTCATTCACACGGGCGCAGCAGCGCCACAAATATTGGTCAAAGCCCTGGCCGAAAGGGCCGATGAACTGCGCGGAGTTCAAATTTACCAGATGCACACCGAAGGCCATGCGCCCTATGCTGAAGAGCAATACCGGGACAGCTTTCACGTCTATAGCCTTTTTACGGGAGCCAATATGCGTGAGGCCGTGCAAGCGGGTCGAGCAGATTTCGTTCCGGTTTTTTTGAGCGATGTACCCCGTTTGTTTCGGCGCGGCGCCATTCCGCTGGATGTGGCCATTCTGCACGTTTCACCGCCCGATGCCCACGGTTACGTGACCTTGGGCGTATCGGTTGATACCTCGTTGGCTGCTGCTGAAACGGCCAAGGTTTTGATTGCCGAAATCAACCCGCGGATGCCCCGCACCCAGGGTGACGGCAACATCCACATCAGCCGCTTTGACAAAGTCATTGAAGTCAACTACCCTTTGCCAACACACCTTATTCCTGAACCCGACGAAATTGAACGCCGCATCGGGGAAAACGTCGCTAGCTTGGTAGAGAATGGAGCCACCCTGCAAATGGGCATCGGTGCCATTCCCAACGCCGCACTGGCCGCCATGACCAACCACCGCGAATTGGGCATTCATACGGAAATGTTCTCCGATGGAATTATTCCTCTGGTGGAAAAGGGCATCATTACGAACGAACACAAGGCCAAACACCGTGGGCACCTGGTCACGGGTTTTTTAATCGGCTCTCAAAAACTCTACGACTTTGTTGATGACAACCCGCTCGTAAGGGTGTTGGATATAGAATACGTCAACGATACCTCCATCATCCGCAAAAATCCCAAGGCCACCGCCATCAACAGCGCCATTGAAGTAGACATTACCGGACAGGTTTGTGCGGACTCGATTGGTAGTCGGATTTTTTCTGGTGTAGGTGGCCAAATGGACTTTATTCGGGGTGCTGCACTTTCCAAAGGAGGCAAACCAATCATTGCCCTGCCCGCAATGACCAACAAAGGCATTAGCCGCATCACCTCCATGCTCAAGCCAGGAGCGGGCGTTGTCACCACTCGAGCCCACGTACACTACATCGTAACGGAATATGGCGTGGCAGAAATGTGGGGCAAAAGCATTCAGGAAAGGGCCAAAGCCATGATCGGGATCGCCCACCCGGATCATCGGGAGCAATTGATGAGGGAGACTTTTGAGATTTGGAAGATAAGAATCTAGAAAATGAAAAATGAAAAATGAAAAATGAAAAACAGGCACACAATTTGGTTTCAACGTTTAATGTATTTTTTTTATTTTTCATTTTTCATTTTTCATTTTTCATTTTTCATTTTTCATTTTTCATTTTTCATTTTTCCTTTTTTTTTTTTTTTTTTTTTTT
>JAIYAV010000227.1 GCA_027488855.1 Saprospiraceae bacterium | reverse complement strand
CATACCCATCTCATTGGCCATTTGGTATCAAGTCATCACTTGCAAGCATTACATTGAACTTGAGACAAGGGATAAAATCGTAGAAGATGACAACGGAGCTTCCCAATTGTTGTAAATCAAGCGTTCAGCACCTTGATCTGACTAAACCCATCACTCTGCTTTTTCACCTGAATTTGCACTCCGATTCGTTCTTTCAACTCCTTGACGTGGGAAATGATGCCAATGGTTTTGCCACTCGATTGCAGATTTTCAAGGGTTGAAATGGCGAGGTCCAAACTGCTTTCATCCAGGGTTCCAAAACCTTCATCGATAAAGAGGGATTGAATGGAAGTGTTGCGGCCAGCCAATTCGGAGAGCGCCAAGGCCAAAGCCAAACTCACTAAAAAACTCTCCCCCCCCGACAAAGTCCGCATGCTGCGGCGATTGTTGGCTTGAAAGGTGTCCATAATTTCCAGGCCGAGGTCTTCATTCGCTTTTTTCAAAATCACATAGCGGCCATTGAGCTGCTGCAAGTGGCGATTGGCCAGTTGAATCAGTTTAGCCAAAGTCAAACCCTGAGCAAAAGTGCGAAATTTTTTGCCGTCTGCGGAGCCGATCAAGTCGTTGAGTTTGGCCCAACGTTGGTATTCTTTTTGCTGTGCCTGAATGGATTTCAGCAAGTTTTTGGCCTTGAGTTGTTGTTGCTCGTGGCGCTGGAGTTTCTCCAACAATTGCCCCAGGTTTTGCTCCAATAGTTGCCAGGCTTTCTCTTGTTCTTCCAATACCGTTTTGAGCGCTTCGGCTTCAGGGGCCTCGCGGGTTTCCAGGATCAGGTCGGCCAGTTGATTGGCATTTTCTTGCTGCAGCCGCTTTAATTCTGCTTCCTGACGTGCCAATTGTTCTTGTACATGGCGGATTTCTTGTTCTTCTTCCGTACTGAGCATACAGGCGCGTAAGGCGGCTAAATCCGGCAACTGTTGTTCTTCAAGTACTTGGGTCAAACTTGTCTCCAGTTTTTGGACTTCTTGGACGGTACGTTTGAGTTCTGCTTGTACATTTTCCAAGCGCGCTTGGGCAGCAATGTTTGTTTCCCGCAATGCTTTCAAGCGGGAATTTTCAGTTTGCACTAGTTCATCAGCCTGGGTGATGGCCAATTGCAATTTTTCCTTAAATTCTTCGATGTTTTGGGTGCCGATTAGGGCCATTCTTTTGTCTTGCAAAAAGGACAAAGCTTCCGTTTCTTTTTGAATGAATTGGAGTAGCTGCTCCATTTGCAAAGTTAACTTTTGCAGATTGTCCGTCTGTTGCTGGCGTTCAAAGCGGTTTTTCTCCAGGTCACGTTCCAGTGAAAGTTGGAGTTCCTGGGCTTTGTGAAAATGCTCGCGGGCATTGAGCAGGGATTGCAGGAGTTCCGTGCTGTTTTCCAGATAGCCAAAATCGAGCAGGGCCAATTTTTCCAAAACGACGGCCTGCTTTTGCGCCATACGGGTATTGATTTCGTTTTGTTTTTGCCCCAATTGCGTCTGTCTTTCGGCCATGATGGCACTGCGCGACAGCAGTTGTTGCTCAGCCTGCTGGATGTGCTGGAGGTTTTCCTGCAAGGTTTGTAGTTCCTTGCTCAAGTTAGTCAAGGTAGCAATGGCTTGTCGGCGGGCTTGCAACAAGTGCGCTGTATCAGCCAGGTATTCGCCTAAGGTGCCCGCTTCCTGATCCACATCAATGCCCACCAAACTGCCCATGATCCGGCCTCTTTTGCCTTCCAGTTCATTGATGCGCAAGAGGCCCTGGCTCAGTTTACCGTGCAGGGGTTGCTCCAATTGTTCTACTTGAGTGCTGGTTTCCCGCAATTGCAGGGCTAGATTTTGGCGGTGGAGTCGTAGCGTTTCGGCGTCAGCCTGGGCCTTTTCGTATTCTTGCAGCGCTAGGTCGACAAAAGGTTTGAACGCGTGGTAGCGAAAAGGGTGTTCGGTGGAAAAACAAAGTGGACAGGCCTCCCCTTCTTTCAGGCGGTTGCGGTCTTGTTCGTAATTGGCGATCAGGCGTTGTTGTTCGTACACTTGCTGCTTGTACAACAGGATTTCATCGCTAAATTCCTGTTCATCAAAGACGTTCAAAAGTTGTTTTTGCAAATCCATCTCGCGGTGGCGCAGCGTTTCCAATTGTTGTTCCAAACTGCTGATTTCCGCCAATACTTGCCGATACGCCCCGTTTAGTTCTTGCAATTGTTCCAACTGGGTTTGGCGTTGATTGAGGCGTTCGAGGTCTTGGTACAACCAACTGAGCAAAGCCTCGTCGGAATGGGGTACATCGGGGGGTAAAGCGGCTTCATAAGCAGCTTTCAGCTCGCTTTGTCGACTTAACAATTTGGCTTTTTGGGCTTGCAAATCCAGGGTTTGCGCTTCCAATGAAGTCAGCTCTTCGGTCGTTTGTGTTTGATCCTGGTTCAGCAGCGCCGATTGTTGCCGCGCCTCATCCAAGGCAGCAATTTCGCTTTGCAAAAGGGGCAATAGACCCGCCAGTTGGTGCCAATTGGGGTGTTCCTGCAACCAGACTTGTACCTTTTGCAGGCGTTCTGACGCAGCTTGTTGTTCGGCTTCCAGAGCAGTTCCTTTTGCCTGGCTTTGCTGCTTTTCTAGTTGTAACCTGCTCAGATTTTCTGCTTGGAGTTGCAGGGGCTGAGCACGGGTATTGATCTCTACATCCAGGCGCAGGGCTTCGGCCAGAATGGGTTCCTGTTGTTTTTGCTGTTGCTGGGCTTGCTCCAGGCGTTTTTGTGCTGCTTGGTTTTGGGCTTCCTGCGCCAACAAAGCCACTTGCTGGGCTTCCTCCTTCGCTTTCAGCTCAGCAACTTGAGCCTCAATTTGGGTTTTCCCTAGCAGTAAATCGTCCAATTTTTGCAACTGGGGCTGGTAAACGCGGAGAGATTGGTAGCGCTGCAAACGGAAAAAGGAGACTTCCGCTGCGACCCGGGCCATTTCCCATTCGCGGTATTCCTGATTGAGGTTTTGGGCACTGGTTTCCAGTTCGGCTTTGCGCTGAAGTTGTTGCTGAAAATGGCGGAGTTTTTTGAGGTTTTGTTGGGTAATGGTACTTTCTTGCTCTAGTTGTTTGGCTTGTTGCGCCAGTGCTTCGGCCTCTTCGGCGGGTAGGATTTCCAGGCGGCCTTTTTCAGCCTGTAGTTCTTTCAACAGTAAATCTTCCTGTTTGTGGCGTGCAAAAGCGGCTTTGGACAACTCGCTATAAATTTCGGAACCCGTAATTTTTTCCAACAACTCACTGCGTTCTCTTTCGTCGGCGTGTAAAAAAGCAGCAAAATCGCCTTGGGCCAACAACACCGAGCGCCGAAAACGATCGTAATCCAGGCCCGTCAGTTCTTCAATGAGTTGATCCACTTCTTTGCCCTTTTGGCCGATGGTGAGGAATTCCTGTTTTTCCGCGTCCCAACGTTCCAGGCGGCGAACGGGTTCCTGGATTTTGCCTTCCAGTTTACCCCCCGAGCGGTGCATGCCCCATTTTGCCCGTAGCAAGATATTGTTGTTTTCAAATTCTACTTCCGCCAAACACTGCGTCGCCCCAAAAGACAAGACTTCGCCTCGCTCACTGCCTCGGGGTAATTTTCCAAACATCGCCAGGGTGATCGCGTCCAAAATGGTGCTTTTACCCGCTCCAGTATCTCCCGTGATGGCAAACAACCCCGTAGTTCCCAGCGGAGCCGCCTGAAAGTCGATCTCGGCATCGAGACGGAGGGAGTGGAGGTTTTTTATGGTGAGTTTGCGGATCTTCATGATTAAGCGAAAAGTGAAAAGCGAAAAGTGAAAAATGAAAAACGAAAAGTGAAAAGCAGGGCGGCGCTTCGACTTCGCTCCGCGACCGGGCTATGGGCTGTTCAGGCCTTCTACCAATTCCCGGAAAGTGGCTTCCAATTCGGTCCATTCTTCTGCGCTGCGCTGGTCTTTTTCGGCCCGTTTGCGAAAAACTTCGAGGACGTCCAGGGATTCCAGGGATTCTACTACGGCGTCCAATTGTTCATCGAGGGCTTGGTACTGGCGTTCGAGGCGGATTTTGAGGATTTCGAGTGGCAAATCTTTGACCAGGGTGCGCAAATGGCTATCGAGCTGAGGGATAAAGGTGGGCGATTGTACGATGACTTCTACCCAGGCGGGCAGCGCTTCGCGCTCTTTATTGGCAAAAACTTGCAGTTTATCTTCCACTTCGGCCAGAGTGCCTTGGATGGTTTTGAGGCGACGGAAAGTGGGCGCGGGTAAAAAGCGGACTTCGCTCAGAGTATGTCCCTCAAATTCCAGGCAATACACCCCTTTTTCATCCTTGGTTTCGCTAAAACTCAGGGGAATCAGTGAACCGGAATACCGCACCCGCTGGTTGCCAGCGACGGCTTGCGGGCGATGGATGTGTCCGAGGGCTACGTAGGAAAACAGCTCGGGCAGGGTGTCAACATCCAGGTTTTCGGTATTGCCAATATAAATGTTGTCTTGTTTGTCAGAGGCTTGAGCACCTTGGGCATACAAGTGCCCGGTGGCTAGAATGGGCACGTTTTGGGCGCGGTAAGGCTCCAGCAAGGCACCCATGTCCTGGTAACGTTGGCGAATCCCGGACTGGATGCGTTGAATCCGGTCGAGGGTGGTTTCGCCGCTCACGCTTGGCGAAAGGTCGCGGTCGCGCAAAAAGGGTATGGCAGCAATAACTGCCTCCAATTCACCGGCGGCATTGTGAAGCAACAAGCAATCTTGTTCGAGGTTTTCGGACGCGGCACCCACTACTCGAATGTTGAGGTATTCCAATAGTTCGCGCGGCGCATCCAGCATACCTGGCGAGTCGTGATTGCCCCCAATAATCACAATGTGCCGACAAGTCGTATTCAACAAATTGGTCAAAAAATTATAGTACAACTTCCGCGCCGGATGGGGTGGATTGCCATTGTCAAATACATCCCCCGCCAGGATCAAGGCGTCGGCCTGCTCCCAGACAATCGTCTCATGGAGCCATTGCAGGGCCAGTTGTTGCTCATCGCCCCGCTCGTTAAAGAGGAGGCGCTGACCGAGGTGCCAATCGGAGGTGTGGATGATTCTCATGCAACTGCTTAGTAGTGGGACGAAATGAAGAATTTACTTTTTTATCTCCCAGCATGGGGATAAAGATAGAAAAAAATGGTTTGGAAAGCAGTGTGTCACAATCCCCATTCAAAGTATCTTTGTCCGCGTGGATCGGGCATCCAAAAAATCAATCCAACCGTACCATCTCCCCCGTCCGCACCGATTCATCGCAGGCGAAGGCAACCTTCAAACTATTCACCGCATCCGCCAAATGATCCGTCAAATCCAGGTTTTCCTGAATCGCTTTCAAAAAATAGCGTTGCTCCCGGTTGCACAACTCCTGGTGATCGGGCTCGTCTTGCAGATCGATCCATTCATCCGGCCGGGTGAATTCGTTGCTGGCATCAATGTCGGCGTGGTGCCAACGCAGGGATTCCGTTTTGGTGTGTGAATCCACATTGTCCGATTTGCCCGCAGCGCCAGCGTCTTTGGCTACGATGGATACACAACCTTTAGGGCCAATCACGTCTTTTACAAAAAAGGCCGTTTCACTCATCATCGGGCCCCAACCCGCCTCGTACCAACCCACCGAGCCATCTTCAAAGTGGATTTGCAATTGACCATAGTTGTAATTGGTAGCTGGAATATCGTTGGTCATGCGGGCACCGATGGCACTTACCCTTACTGGCTTGGAGCGCGTCATTTGGCACATCACGTCGATGTAGTGCACGCCACAGTCAACGATGGGGCTCAGGCTTTTCATCAAATTGCGGTGCACATCCCACATGAAACCGTGGCTCTGTTGATTGAGGTTCATGCGCATGACCAGCGGTTTGCCGAGCTCCTGTGCAATTTCCACAAATTTGGCCCAGGAAGGATGATGCCGCAAAATATAGCCCACTACCACTTTTTTATCCGCTTTTTGCGCAGCCGCCACTACCCTTTCGGCACCTGCTACGGTATCTGCAATGGGTTTTTCGATGAACACATGGCAACCCGCTTCCAATGCCTGGATACAAAACTGCTCGTGGGTATCGGGATAAGTTGAGATACACACCGCATCAGGTTTGGTTTCCGCGAGTGCCAAGGTATAATCTGAATAGAGTAGGAAGCCGCCGCCCAGTTTTTCATTCAGCACCTCTTTGCTTTTGCCCGTAGACACGATGCCGCAAATTTCAAAACCGTCCAGTAATTGATAGGCCAAGGCATGAGAAGCGCCCATGTTGCCACAGCCTACGACGAGCACTTTGATGGAAGTATTGTTCATTGATCCGATGTGTTAATTTTGGGGGTAAAAATATTCTTCTAGCATTACAAAACAGCAGGATAAAGAATTTTTTTGGTAATTCATTGAGACAGCGTTTTGATTTGGTCATCGGGGAATAAAATATTGCTTTGATTAGCAATCATTTTGGGCATTTCACATTGTCCACTTTTGAGGGCTTTGCCCAAAGCCTTGGCCAGTTTCAGCGCCATGGGATGTTGGGCCGTAAATACATTTTGACTTTCGGCCAGATCCGTAGCGGTATTGTACAACTCAAAATGCTGGTCGGTATGGAAATAGATCAACTTCCAATCTCCTTGCCTGACTACGCTGTACAATTCCAGGGCTGGCCCCTTCGGACCCCAAATGTGTGGATAATGCCAGTATAAAAAGCGCTTGGCAGCGGTTTTAGTATGCTGGACGAATGGAGAGATGTCCAGGCCATCGATTTTTTGTACGGTTTGCGCCTTTTTAATTCCGGCCATTTGCAGCACGGTGGGAAAAACGTCCTCGATGATGATGTTTTCTGCGCAAATGGAATTGGGGCGGGTCATGCCCGGCCATTTCAGGACAAAGGGAACCCGGATTCCCCCTTCATAAGCAGAGCCTTTGCCGCTGCGCAAGGGGGTATTGTGCTGATGCTTAATTCCTCCCCGTGCTGTGGCGCTCAGTCCACCGTTGTCGGATATAAACAAAATGATGGTGTTTTCGCTTAGTTGATGTTGATCGAGGTACTGCATAACATCACCTAAACTTTTGTCCATTCCTTCAATGAGTGAGGCATACTTAGCCTCCGTTGAATCCAATCCCAATTGCTGATATTTTCGCATAAAACGAGGGTCGCCCATAATTGGCGTATGGATCGCATAGTGGGAAAGGTGCAAAAAGAAAGGTTTTTGGGCTTGCCGAGATTGTTCCATCGCAGCAATGGCCTCCAACGTGAGTGCCTCCGTTAAAAAAATGTCCTTGCCCCAATATTTTTCCAGGCCGGGTACATTCCAGATCGAATCCCGCCCTTTGTTTTTTCCAAAATTATCCAGGCCGTAATAACTCTGTGGGGCACCAGCGGCATGCCCGGCAATGTTGATGTCAAATCCAAGATTGCGGGGATTGCTGCCCAAAGTTCTGGCAGCACCCAAATGGGCTTTGCCTACATGGATGGTTCGGTAGTTGTTTTGCTGGAGTAGCTGGGCCAAGGTTGTGGCGTAGACGGTATTTTCCACTCCAGCTACCGGGCTAATGCCATTGAGGTTCCATGTTGGCGGAATCAAACGGTCTGATTTGCCATCGGTGCTTTGATTTTTCCACAAAGTCCAGTTGGTCACTTTGTGCCGGATGGCGTTCATACCCGTCATCAAACTCACTCGGGAGGGTGAGCAAACGGGGGCTGCATAGGCATGGGTAAACTTCATACCTTGGGCCGCCAGTTTTTCCAGATTGGGCGTATGGTAAATGTCGTTCCACTTGGTTCTTTGCTCATGAAAAGGCAATGAGCAATCCTGCCAACCCATGTCGTCAACAAAAAAAATGATGATATTGGGTTGTTTGGAAAACGCGATAAAGCCGCACATCAATAGGTAGATCAGCAGGAAGGATTTTTTCATCGGTTTTTGATTTTTAGTCATTCAGCGTAACTATTTAGCGCCCGAAGGGCGCGACATATATTTCGGTGCTGCAAGCAGCACGAAGTTCATTGAAAACATTGAGTTGATGCTTACGACAGGTACTTATAAAGCCTTGAAT
>JAIYAV010000387.1 GCA_027488855.1 Saprospiraceae bacterium | reverse complement strand
CTTCGATTTGGTACTGATCCAGAAGCACATTTTGGGTGTACAAGCCTTGAACAGTCCTTACAAGATGATTGCGGCAGATGCGAACAACTCCAAGTCGATCTCGACCCTGGACCTGATCCAGATTCGCAAGTTGATTTTGAACATCGACACGCATTTTGCCAACAATACCTCTTGGAGATTCATTGATGCTGCTTACAAGTTCCCGAATGCCAGCAACCCATGGTCAGCAAGCTTCCCGGAAGTGGTGAGCATGAACGACATCACCACGAACATGACGGCTAACTTTGTAGCCATCAAGATCGGGGATGTGAACGCGAGCGCGAGTGTGAACGGTGCAGTAAGTGCTGAGATCCGCACGAATGGCCAGTTCAAACTCAAGACTTTGGAGCAGAACCTAAAATCAGGGAATGAATACAAAGTAACCTTCACGGCTGAAGACTTGCAGAACATCCAGGGTTATCAGTTTGCACTGAACCTGGATCAAAGCAAGGTGGAGTTGTTGGACATCGAATACGGCGTGGCCAAGGCCGAGAACTTTGGTGTGTTCAAAAATGAGGGCTTCATCACTACTTCTTGGAACAGCAAATACGAGCCAGGGGCTTTGTTCACGCTGGTACTCCGTGCGAAAGCAGACGCCCAATTGAGCAGCGCCCTGAGTTTGAATCGGGTAGTATCCCCCGAGGCATACGATCAGAACAATGAGAACCTGGGTATCGCCTTGAACTTCGAGGGCATCCAGGCCAATGAAGCCTATGAGCTACGTCAGAACACTCCGAACCCCTTCAGCAATGAAACGCTGATTGGATTTAGTTTGCCGAAGGCGACGAAAGCGACCCTAACAATCAGAGATGTGAAGGGAGCCTTGGTCTATAAAGTAGAAGGCAATTATGCCAAGGGCAACAACCAGGTGAGCTTGAAGAAGAGCCAGTTGGGAGCCAGTGGGGTCTTGTACTATACTTTGGAGACAACTGAATTTACCGCAACCAAAAAGATGGTGATTCTGGAATAAGCAAATCTGAAGCATCAATACTAGTGCCGCCCTTAGCCATTCAATTGACTAAGGGCGGCACTGTTTTTTCACCACACCACTGCCAAGCATCACAGCTTATTCCACGTCATTTCCCCACCCAACAAAAAGAAAATCGCCGCTGCCACCACCGGTGCCAATGCCGACATGGCCATGAACCAGAAATACTTCCGCGATACTTTGGAGCGCTCCAACAGCTCGGCAATACCCGTGAACAGCAAAATGAAAAAACAAATGCTGCCAAAGATCATGCTGAGGTACATGGCCACATAATCGTTGAGCAACCATAGTCCCAGGTAAAAAATCACTTCGATGAGCAATACTTCAATGGCGCGGATTTGTCGCATGATTTTGATGAGTTTTACACTTGTTTTTTAACCAAACAACTGACCGCCCGCTTAGTTTCTCTCCCGGTTCCAGTTGTGTCAGTCCCATTCCGTAGTAGAGATAGAAAGAAGACCATCTGCCTCTACTGTTTTTCTTGAATGGGATTTAAGCCCACATAATAAATCAAAGACCATTCGCCACCAATTTTTGCCCAACGGCGCAGCATCCCATAACCAGCCTCAGGATCAATGACGTTTTCAATGATCAGTTCATCACCCAAAGTTTGGAAATTTTGTTCAAATTTTGTCTTTTCAAAATCAATTGGGTGGTGCATGCGCCAATTTTCCGCCGTCCAACGAAAGTTACCCAAGGTATCCCCATAAGCAACGGCATTGTCTGGCAAACCATCAAGCGGGAAATTGATGTGCTGAACCTGAAAAAGGGAGTCCTGTAAAAATTGCTCGTAAAATTGGTTGAAATCGCTGTAGTCCGCCTTCTTTGATTGACAGCTTAGCGCCAATGTCAAAACTATCGTGCAAAAAAGCAGGGTGATTTTGCTGTTCATAAAGCCAATTGAGTTTTACAAATTTCGGCCAGTACTTCTTCTGAAGGGATTGTAGCAGTGTGTATTTCCTCAAATCCTAAATCCCTTAGCGCTTGCTCAGTGCTCCGTCCGATGGCTACCAATTTTTGCCCATTAGCCCACGCATACTTAGCAAAATAAGCCTGCGCATTGAGCGGACTGGTAAACACCAACACATCAGCACCAGGCAATTCAAAATCGGTACGTGGTGCATTGGTATAAACCACCAAATCCACAATGGTTACAAGTCCAATCAATATTTTTTGAATGCTTTCCCGCGATTGAGCCGCCCGGGGAAACAAAACGCGTTGGCCAGCGGCTACAATGCCAAACGCATCTCCCACACTTTGGGGTTCTCCGTTGCCTGCAAAATCGGCTACATAACCCTGTTCCTTCAGGCTTTTGGCGGTGCCTTCACCCAATACTCCCCACTTCAATCCGGCGGGCACCTGTAATCGAGCAGCTTTTAGTCCCTGAAAAAAAAACTTGACGGCATTGCGACTGGAAAAGAAGCACCAGTCAATTTCCGGCAGTTCCGTAAATGGTACTCCATTGAATGCCACCAGCGATTCGCCAATGACCTCAACTTGATCCGTAGGCAAAATGTGGAAGAAGGGACTGTCTGCTGTTAACTCGCGGGAGATGAAAATGAGCATGGTGGTAGCCAGGTTCCGAGATTTTAGGAGTATGCACGATCTAAAATTCCGACCCGAAAGTTTGAGACTTTCGGGTCGGTCGAGCAAAGCACTGTTTCGCTGCTTTACCTCCCCGAAGGTTTGGAACCTTCGGGGAGGGGTTCTAGATTTATGCGCAAATCTTTGATTTTTAGCTTATTTCGAGCCTATTTTTTCAACTCCTCCGCCACCTTTTCAGCCAGCTGATAACTGGTGCTCGACGACATCCGTACCTTTTTTACAGGTCCGTTCCAGGCGTCGGCTTTAGCGCCCCACACATGGAAATTGCCCGCCTTATCCTGTTCACAATAAATTCCCAGTGGCATTTGGCAGCCACCTTCCATCAGTTGCAGGATGCGGCGCTCGATGTTGGTGACGGTGCTTACTTCGGAGTGGTGCAAGTGCTGCAATATTTTGCGCATCGCTTTGTCCTCGGTGCAGGTTTGGTAAGCCAAAACCCCTTGGGCTGGTGCGGGAATAAATTCGCGGGGATCAAATTTGATCACTTCTACCCCGGACAAATCCAGTTCCAGGCGGCTCAATCCGGCAGCGGCCAGCATGATGGCATCAAATTCGCCTTGCATCAACTTGTCGACGCGGGTAGGTACGTTGCCCCGAATGTCTTTGAGCTCTGCATCGGGACGCAAGTCCAGAATTTGGGCCTTCCTACGTGCTGACGAAGTACCAACTACCGGGTTTTGTTTTAACTGAAACAATTGCCCCGCCTCGATGCTTTCTTTGCGAATCAAGAGCCAATCGGCGGGGTCGTCGCGGTAAGAAACGGCGGTGAGCACCAATCCTTCGGGCGAACTGGTGGGCATGTCCTTCATGGAATGCACCGCCATGTCCACATCACCCCGCAGGAGTGCATCTTCAATTTCTTTGGTAAAAAAGCCCTTGCCTTCAATTTTGTCAAAACTCAAATTGAGTGCTTGGGTATTGTCGCCAGTGGTTTTTATGATCACCAATTCGGAGTCATAACCAGCTTTGCGAAGTTTTTCCTGAGTGAATTCGGCTTGCCACAGCGCCAATTTGCTACCGCGGGTGCCTATACGTATGATACGGTCCAATGGAATGTTTTTTTTTGCCCCAAAGATAGCAAACTTATGATTGTTTATGGGATGAACGGATAAACGATAAATTTCTATCTTTGCGGCCATGGAAATTACAGTAAAGGATTTAGCTCACGTACTCAACGGAACGATCGAAGGCGACCCTGAGGTTAGGGTAAACCGTCCAGGTAAAATTGAAGAAGGAGGTGAAGGGGCCATTACTTTTTTAGGTAATGCCAAATACGAGTCTTATTTGTACACAACCACCGCCAGTGCGGTGCTGGTCAGTCGGGATTTTCAACCCAAATCCCCCATCAATGTTACCTTGATTCGGGTCGATGACGTTTATGCCAGCATTGCACTATTGCTGGAAAAATTTGGCTCAGTTCAACCCAAATCAAGCGGAATCCATCCACAAAGTTTGATTGGTACAAACACCCAATATGGTCAAAACATTTCCATTGGCCCGTTTGTCGTCATTGAAGAAGATGTCGTCATTGGCGACAACGCGCGGATAGATTCCCATGTTTTTATTGGCAGAGGCGCTAAAATTGGCGACAATTGCCAACTTCATTCTGGGGTAAAAATCCTGCATGGCTCGGTCATTGGGGATCGTTGTACTTTTTACCCTGGAGTGGTCATTGGTGCAGACGGCTTTGGTTATGCTCCCCAGGAAGATGGTTCTTACAAAAAAATCCACCACGTGGGGAATGTAGTCATTGAAAATGATGTAGAAATTGGGGCCAATTCTACCGTAGACCGCGCCTCAATCGGCTCTACGATTCTTCACCAAGGAGTAAAATTGGATAACCTGGTTCAAATCGCCCACAATGTGGTGATTGGTGAAAATACCGTCATTGCCGCTCAGGCGGGAGTGGCCGGGAGTACCAAAATTGGGAAAAACTGTCAGATTGGTGGTCAGGTAGCCGTTGCAGGACATTTAAAAGTTGCCGATGGCACCCGTGTACAGGGCAAAAGTGGGGTGGCTTCCAACGTCAAAGAGCCCAACCAAGCCTTGTTTGGGTATCCAGCTATCGAGTATCACCAATTTATTCGTGCATATACCATATTCAAGCAACTCCCGGATTTGGCCAAACGTTTGTATGAATTGGAAAAACGTGCGGATCAAAAGGAGGATTAACTGCCAGGACTCGTTTCTATGTCAGTAGATCAATTGCAAATCATTCGATTACTTTTGCATAATCGTCTCAGCAGACACTTATTATGAAAAAACAACGTACCATTCAAAAAGTCGTCTCCCTCAGTGGAGTAGGCTTACACACGGGTAAAGTTGTGACTTTGACCTTTAACCCAGCTCCGGAGAACCACGGGCACAAATTTCAAAGAGTTGACTTAGTGGGTCAGCCCCTTGTCAATGCGGACGTGAGCCGGGTTATTTCCACTACACGAGGTACGACCATCAAGTCGGATGAGGCCCAGGTAAGTACCATTGAGCACGTACTATCGGCATTGGTGGGTCTGGGTATCGACAACGTTTTGATGGGTATAGATGGACCAGAAGTTCCCATCCTGGATGGCAGCGCCTTCCAATTTGTCAAAGCGCTGGGGGAAGCTGGTCTTGTAGAGCAAGAAGCCGACCGGGAGTATTTTGAAATCACCGAGCCCATCACTTACCGTGACGAAGCCACGGGAGCTGAACTCATGGCCTTACCCCACGATGGATTTGAAGTAATCACCATGATTGATTTCAACTCCAAAGTATTGGGTCAACAATACGCCCAATTGTACAGTCTGGAGGATTATGAAAAGGAAATTGCGCCCTGTCGTACCTTTGTTTTCCTTCACGAGTTGGACAATCTGTTTAGCCAAAACCTGATCAAAGGTGGCGATTTGGACAATGCCATCGTCATTGCCGACCGCCCGGTGACCCAGGAGGAATTGGACGATATGGCCACCAAACTGGGCAAACCTAGCATCAAGGTGGACAAGGAAGGGATTCTCAATACCGTCCAGTTGCAGTTCAAAAATGAGCCTGCCCGCCATAAATTACTCGATGTTATTGGGGATGTTTCACTACTGGGCAAACCCATCAAAGGCAAAATTGTAGCCACCAAACCGGGACATACCGCCAATTACGAATTCACCAAGTTGCTCAAAAAGCAATACATCGAAGACCGCAAACTCAAGGGAAAGCCCAAATACGATCCTGATAAAGAACCTTTGTTTGATACGGTCAAAGTAGCCAGTTGGCTGCCTCACCGTTATCCCTTCCTTTTGGTGGACAAAATCACTGAATTGTCCGAAAGCCACGTTGTTGGTGTAAAAAATGTTACTTTTAACGAAGGATTTTTCCAAGGGCATTTTCCGGGCAACCCTGTTTTCCCTGGAGTACTACAAATTGAGGCAATGGCCCAAACGGGCGGGATATTGGCCTTGTCGACTGTAGCAGACCCTGGCAACTGGGACACCTACTTCCTCAAAATTGAAGAAGCAAAGTTCAAGTCTAAAGTGGTACCTGGCGACACCCTGTTGATCAAAATGGAGCTTTTAGCCCCCATTCGTCGCGGGATTTGCCAAATGCAAGGAACGATCTATGTAGGCAATAAAATTGTTTCGGAAGCGGGTCTAACCGCCCAAATCGTCAAGCGCTCTTGAAGATGAACCAGCTGCACCTTTCTTCTGTACACCCCGATGCCAAAATCGGGTCCAATGTAACGATAAGCCCGTTTTGTTACATCGACAAAGACGTCGTCATTGGTGACAATACCTGGATTGGGCCAAACGTAACCATCTTCGATGGGGCTCGTGTTGGCAGCAATGTCCGCATTTTTCCGGGGGCTGTTATTTCAGGCATTCCTCAGGACCTGAAGTTTCAGGGTGAAGTCACTACCGCTACCATTGGCGACAACTCCACGATACGGGAATTCGTAACGATCAATCGGGGTACCGCTGCTGCTGGAAGCACCAAAGTAGGCAAACATTGCCTGGTGATGGCCTATGCCCACATTGCGCACGACTGTATTTTGGGCGATCACGTCATTTTAGCCAATAATGTCAACCTGGCTGGCCATGTTCAAATCGACGAGTGGGCAATTCTGGAGGGCTTGGTTGCCGTACAGCAATTCACCCGCATTGGCGCACATAGTTTCATTGCAGGGGGCTCACTGGTACGCAAGCACGTACCGCCATTTGTGAAGGCTGCCCGCGAGCCGCTTTCTTATGCCGGAGTCAACGTCATTGGTTTGCAACGCCGCAATTTTACGCAAGAGCAAATCAACCACATCCACGAAATTTACCGCATTCTTTTTGTAAAAGGGGTACGTCTAAGCCGCGCCATCGAGATCATCGAAGCGCAGGTCGAACCTACGGTAGAGCGCAGCTATATCCTCGATTTTGTGCGCAATCGGCCCGAAATCATGAAAGGTTTGCGCCACATCAACGGCAGTGCCCTGACCAATGAAGGTTGAACTTAATCAGGTGGGTAAACGTTTTCGCCGCGACTGGGTACTGCGCGGCGTGAACCTGCTCATCGAGCCGGGCAGTCGTATTGCCATTACTGGTCCCAATGGTTCGGGTAAGTCTACTTTGTTGAAGATGATTTGTGGACACCTGACTCCGTCCAAAGGTAAAGTAGATTTTAGCGTAGCGGGGCAAAAAATAGTACTCGATCAAGTGTACACCCAATTGGCGTATGCTGCGCCCTACATTGAATTGATTGAGGAATTCAATCTGCAGGAAGCCATTGATTTTCACCGCAAATTCAAACCCTTCCAGCAACAACTCAGCACCAAAGACATCATCAGCTTATTGGGGTTTGAGCGCTCGCGGACCAATGAAGTGCGCAATTTTTCTTCGGGCATGAAACAGCGGCTCAAGCTGGTACTGGCCATTTGTTCAGAAGCTCCTCTCCTACTCTTGGATGAGCCCACCACCAATTTGGACGCGCAGGGCACCGCCTGGTATGCTGATTTGATCACTCAATTTGGCGGCCAGCGAAGCATTGTGGTGGCGTCCAATGTGGAAGCGGATTATGCATTTTGTGAGGGGAAAGTGGATATTCGGGACTACAAAAAAAGTTGAGGTGTTGAGAAGTTGAGAAGTTGAGAAGTTGAGAAGTTTAGGCTACCGCAGCGACTTAGACAAGGTCTACATCAAAAAAGCTGCGGAGCCTAAACTTCTCAACGCCTCAACCTTTCTCAACCTCCTTTTAGCAAATTTTCCAGAATCCCAGTCGCCACCTTCGGATCAGCTTTCCCCTTTGACCGTTTCATCAGTTCACCCATAAAGAAGCCAATCAAACCTTTTTTGCCCTTTTGGTACTCCTTCACTTTGTCCGGAAACTGAGCTAGGATTTCGGCAGCTATTTTTTGCAAAAAATCACCATCGGAGGTTTGAATCAAATTGAGCGATTCCGCCAATGCCAGGGGCTCCTGCCCTGGTTTGGCCAACATCGCAGGGAAAAGATTTTGATAAGCCGCCGTATTGCTCACTTTCCCCTCTTCAATCAACTGAATTAACGCAGCGAGTTGTGGCCCGGCCAGAGGAAATTGGGTGAGGGACGTTTTTTGCTCCTGGCACCAGGGCAAAATGCGGTTGATCACCAGATTCGCAGCAGCTTTGTAATTTGGGCTGTACTGCACCAAATTGAGGTAAAACAAAGCAATTGCCTTTTCCTCCACCAGGATGCTCGCATCGTAATCGGAAAGTTGGTATTGGGTCGTCAAAGTCTCATACAAGGCCGCCGGAAGTTGGGGCAATTCGTTTTTAACCTTACTCAGATAAGCCTCTGAAAGCACGATGGGGGGCAAATCCGGCTCAGGGAAATAGCGATAATCGTGTGCGTCTTCTTTTTCACGCAGTGGCGACGTCACCCCGGTATTGGGATCAAAATTGAGGGTTTGTTGTTTGACTTTCTGGCCGCTTTCCATCAATCCAATTTGCCGCCGCACCTCATAATCAATGGCCTGACGCGCAAATTTCATTGAGTTGACGTTTTTGACTTCACAGCGGTCGTTCAAAATTGTGCTGCCCTGCTCCCGAACGGAGATGTTCACGTCACAACGCAAAGAACCCTGCTCCATGTTGCCATCGGATACTTCCAAGTAACGCACCAACTGGCGCATGGCCGTCATAAAGGCGTCTACCTCCTCGCCTGAACGCAGGTCGGGCTCGGTTACAATTTCCAGCAGAGGCACACCCGCGCGGTTCAAATCGATGAAAGAATGCCGTGGGGCGAGGGTATGGATCGATTTACCAGCGTCTTCTTCCATGTGGATGTGGTGGATGCGGATCGATTTCCAGGTACTGCCCAGTTTGATCGACAAAGCCCCACCGATACAAATTGGCTGTTTATCCTGGGTAATTTGATAACCCTTGGGCAAATCTGCGTAGAAGTAGTTCTTGCGGTCAAAGGTATTGGTCGCATTGATCCTACAGCCTAAGGCTAAGCCAAGACGAGCAGCCAATTCGATCTGCCGACGATTGGCCTTGGGCAAAGTACCCGGATGCCCCAACGAAACAGCACTGACCTGGGTATTGGGCTCACCGCCAAAGCTGGCATCATCTGCACAAAATGCCTTGCTGTTCGTCGCCAATTGGACGTGTACTTCTAAACCGACAACGGTTTCGTAAACGGTGTTCACCATGATTGAGTTGGTTTTCGCGGCGCAAAGATAACAAAAGCGGCGTAAAGCAGCCAGAGAGGCAGGATAATGCGCGAAATATCGTATTTATATTGTTACATTGCAAGTAAAAAAAAACGCCCCGAAAGCAGGGCGCCAACAATAGAACACTGTAATACTTGAATTTTCCGTGCAAATGTTTTAGCTTCGCACAATATCTTTTGAGGTTTACTTTATTAGTAGGAGAATTTCCTTTTTGATAACGCTAAGGTACATCGATAATGAATATAAGCTTACCTGTTTTATTTAACTCAGGGAAATCCTTTACCAAAAGGGCTTATTTTTTATTAAAGCCCTTTGCTTCTTGTTGCAAGCTTTTTTGCAAGATTTCCCCTCCAAATTTATTTCAAATGGTAAAACAAGATTAATGTGAAAAGGTTGCAGCGTTGTAATGCCAGCAAATACATGGTTTTGGGACTTATTGGACTTGCTTGTAGCACATTAAAAGTGCCTTTACAAGCCCAAACCTTGCGTGACCTTTTGTTTTCCTCCTCTTCTCGGGGTGAAATGATCAAAACACAGTTGGCCTCCATTGAAGCAAAACTTGATAGCTTACCCCATGAGGCAACCCAGGAACTTGCGGCAGTCCTGCCCTTAGTTCAAAAAGCAAACTACGGTTTGTATTGGGGAAAATACCATGAGTTGAAGGGCAAAATTGCCTTCCTGACCCAAGATCCCGAAAATGCCATCAGAAATTACTTCAAAGCTGCTCAGGAATATAAAAAAAGTCGAAATTACCTGGCCCAAAGTAAAATTTATTTAGCCTTGGGCGATATATTTCACCACCAATGGAACCACCAAAAAGCCATTGATTATTACCTAGTGGGGTTAAACATCCTACACAAATACCCGCAAGAAGACTGGTCTATTCAACTTCAGATTTTAGAACAATTGGGGCTTTGCAACTTGGAATCAAACAGTTATTATCCTGCTTTGAACTACTTAGGTCAGGCCAAAACCCTGGCCGAAAAAAACAACGCTCAGCCTGTTTTATGCGAAATTCTGCGGTTAATCGGGCAAACCTATATGGAACAGCACCGATATGAGATGGCAAACCAGGTACTCAAACAAGCTCAAGTGATTGCGGACAAACAACACCTGCCGGCTTTAGAAATGACCATTCTGGATCAACTCTGCCGGGTCAGCCTGGAATTTGGAAACTACCGTCAGGCAAAGTTTTTTGCGTTCAAAAAAAGAACCATCGCCCAAACACTTCGCGACTCTAATTGCATCAACCTCAGCAACTATTTATTGGCCAAAGCATACCTCGCCGAAAACCTACTCGACTCCGCACTCAGCTACAATACAATTGCGCTAAGTAGCGCGCTAGATCAGAATCGTGATACCACTGAGCGCGATATTTGGATCCAGCAGGGGGACATTCTAACCAAACAAAATCGGGCTTATCCAGCAATTCTGGCTCTCGAGAACGCTCAACGCATCGAAGACAACATTGCCTCCAATGCCCAACGTTTGAAAGCGGAAAAGCTCCGCCAGGAAATGACCATTCGCAGGGCGGAGAAACAGCTACATCAACATTTTAAGGCACAATTCCTCCGAGAGCGCTACATTCGGTGTGGCATGTTTTCCGCTTTGCTCTTGGCTGCGCTGATTAGCCTGTATTACCTGTTTAAAGTGAAGATTCGCCAAAAAGCCAATCTTCAGTTGAAAATACAAAACACCCAAATCGAGTCTCAAAAGAACCAATTGGAGCAACTTAGTCAGGTAAAAGACCAGCTCTTTGCAGTGATCTCACACGATTTGCGCTCCCCACTGTGGGCCATTCAAGCAGTATTGGATACCTTGAATGAACCGGATCTTTCACCACTCGAACAAAAACATTGGTTGGAATTACTCCATCAACAAACCGCAAAAACCAGTGTAATGCTGGAGAATTTGTTGTATTGGGCCCGGATTCAAATGAATAGTTATCAGCCAGTTAATGAAGAATTCAAATTGCAACCAATTGTAGAAGACCTGAGTGAGTCCATTCAATTCATTTTTACGGAAAAGGAAGTTCGAATCAAAAACGAAATCAGCCCTAGTTTTACCTTATACAGCGACCCTGGTATGATCAGGATGGCCTTGCGCAACATCATCGCCAATGCTGTCAAATTTTCCCATGCGGGGCAAGAGGTTGAAGTACATGCACATCAGGAAAAAAATGGTTGCACCATTCAAATCAAAGACCATGGTATTGGAATGAATGAAGAACAACTCCATAAAGCCTTAAATGGCCAACTTTCTCGTTTTGGAACCAAAGGGGAAGTAGGCTCGGGAATGGGCTTATCTTTGGTCAGGCAATTCATTGAAAACCAAGGCGGAAAACTAATTGGACAAGCTGGTGTGAACCAAGGTTGTGTATTTACCATTACCTTGCCTTTACAAAGAGAATAATCAATCTTCTTAAACCCAAAACAATAAACAAATTACTTTGGTGAAAATTTTAAGCTACTTGTCTTTGTCAAATTTGTATCTTCCTACCCTGATGGGCGGGTTGATATTGCTGTGTACACAGACCGGGTATGCTCAACTGACCCCGTTTGATCCCCAAAAACGCGCTGAACTGGAGCAACAATTGTCTCAAGTTGAGATCAAACAACAAAGGGCTACAGTATTACTGGATTTGCACGACCAACTGATGTATTCCGAGCCCATTCAGGGCTATGTCTACAATGATGAAGCCTTCAATCTGGTCAAGGCATTGCACAATGATGTACTTTTGTCCAGGGCATATGGCAACAAAGGCAACCAAAGTTTCGACGTTGGAAACCTCAACCAGGCGCTTAAAGACTACCTAAAGGCCAGTAAACTGATCAACATTGAAGAGCATCCCATCCTCACCGCCCTGCATTATTCCAATATTGCCAACGTTTTTGCCCTCAAAGGAGACTATGCAACTTCGATGGAATACGCTTATAAAGCAATCGATTTGTGCAAAAAAAACCCCGATGGTCTAAATCTAAGGTGCCATACTCGAGCCAATTTAGCGGAGAGTTACACCTACCTCCAGCAATTTGAAAAAGCCGAATTTTTACTAAAACTCAACCTCAAAGAGCTTCATTCGATCAGCTCTCCAACGGTCGAGGCAATGACCCTCAACAACCTGGGCATCATTTACCGCAAAAAAGAACAGCCCATTCTGGCGATTGATTACCTGCAAAAAGCCATTCAAAAATCTGACCCTTTTCAATTGAACTATTTTACCTCCAGCATTTGTGCCAGTCTCAGTGAACTCTACCTCAGTGAACAAGAACCCCAAAAGGCCCTGCCCTTTGCCCGTCGCGCCCGCCAGCTCAGCATCCAATACCGCGACGCTCAAGTGCAATGCATCTCAAGCCGCAACCTCGCACAAATCTTTTTAAGCATCAACCAACTGGATTCAGCTGAATACTATGCAAAATATGCGTTGAACATTACCACATACAAGGGGATTCAGTCCTTACGCCCCTCATCCTTAATCACTTACGCACAAGTACTAAAACAACTCAAACAATACGATGCCAGCCTTCAAGCCATGAAACAGGCTCGAATGCTTAGCGATAGCATTTTTTCAGAAGACACTAAAATCCAATCTACAGAGCGCCTGGAAGCTTTTTCAATTCTGGAGACCCAACAAAACATGGGTAGCTTTTATGCTGACCGCATCAGTCAGGCTAAGTCGATCCGTTGGGTGACGGGTATTGCGATTGGATTGGCATTATTGATTGGTGTGGGGATTTACTTCCTTTACCAGCAGCGCCAGGTGGTGAATAAAATCCTGACTAAAAAAGGCAAGGCCATCGAAGTCCAACGCAAAGAATTGTACAGCCTGAATCAGATTAAAGATCAGTTGTTTAGCGCCCTTGCTACCGAACTCCGGGCGCCCTTGGCGGCCATCCAAGGAGTACTGACCAACCTGGATAGGAGCACAAACGCGCCTTATACTTGCCAGGAGCGCTTTTTGAGTCAACTGCAACAACAAACGGTACAAACCATTACACTGTTAGAAGATTTGTTGTTCACCGCCCGGGTGCAAATGCAGCAGTACCAGCCCTTGCGCCAGGAATTCCAGCTCAAATCCCTCATTGATGAGGTCCTCAAAAGCATTCGCTTGTTGAGCAATGGTAGCTTTGTTCCGATCATGTACCATATTCCAACCGATTTGGATTTGTACAGCGATCCAACCATGCTCAAAATGATCCTGCGCAACCTGCTCCTGATTGTGGCCCAACGGCCCGGCAAAAAAGAAGTACCCGTGATCTTGAGTGCCTGGCGTGACGGAGCCTCGGTTAACATTCGCATTGCCGATGTGGAAGAAATAGACCGCCAACCGGATCCATACCCGCATGCGGTTAACGCTTCCAGCCATAAACCCTACTGGAACTTGCAACTCATCCGCACTTTTGTGGAGGGTTATGGCGGGGAGTTGCGGGAGTGCCCAGAGGGGAAGGGCTACGATTTGGTGTTGTTGGATGCGCAGGGGGCGTAGGCAAACCTTAATCCACAGTTAAAATCATTCAATTCTCCACAATAGTTGCCCCCCAACCTGAAAACGGTGAATATTAAAGTTCATAATTGACTCAGGATAGATGGCCAGAAAATTATGAAATTCATTGTCTATCAGCGCATATTGCCCAAGAACTTGAAATCTCATGGAGGAACTAATTTTTGCATCCACTCCAATTCCTCCACCCCAACCCAAAGCCCAGCCCAGGAAATTAGCAGTTCGTGGTGGGGAACCCTTTTGAGAAGGATCATCTAATTTCAAGCCATAAAATTTGCGGGACAAAGGCATCAATAATTGCCCGCCTGCCTGAACAAAGGCTCCGTATTTCGCCTGTCGCGAAAAGCGATATTGAACCATTATCGGCAATTCGAGGTAGTTGAGTTTCACTTTAAGAGTCAATACATTAGGTTTTAGAATACTACCAAAGTTAAACGTGTCATCGGTGATTGTTCGGTTGAGGTAGCTTAGCTCGGCATAGGCCGACCATTTGTTCTTGCTCTGTAATTTTAGGGCAAGCCCCGGACCAGGAGAAACATTGCCTCTATAGCCTTCACCAATTTGATAATAATTGTTTTCAAGGACGAAAACACTCCCAAAATTTAGTCCAAGTTTGGGACCCCAAAATAGTTCTGGGCGCTTGGACTGATAATAAATTTGCTGCTCATTTCCTGCTTCCAGGCAATCATTGTATCTAACGACCAAACTCACCATTGAAGCGATGTCCAGTCCATTGTTTTGGCCTGCTTTAAATTCAGGGCAATTGCGCTGCATCGCTGCGATAAGTCCTGGTAAGGTTTTGTATTGAATCAGTGTAAATGCATTGTTTGTTTCGAAGTAGTACACTTTGCTTTCCGAGGTGCTGAGGTATAGGCTTGCTTTTCCCCTAACCAGCACTTCTAACCACAGGCATTTTTCTTCTCCATACATTGTTGTGCAATAGGTTTGGTAATGTTCAGCGTCTTTCAATTGAACGGATTGAATGTGCTCGAAAGGGACATAAGCGGCCTCTGAGGTTCCTTGTATCTTAAAGAATATTCCCTTTGGTTGAGCCAAATGAAATTCTCCGGCGATCAATCCTTGTTTTTCTTCTCCGGTTTTTAAAAATATTCGCCCTGGTTGAAATTTTGGAGTTTGTGCTTGTGCAAGGAAAGTGAATCCTATGAAAGTACTTAAGAGTGAAATAAATATTCGTTGTTTCATTACAGGGTGTTGAAGGGGTGATTGAGTTAAACGCATTGGTTATTCGTTGGAGCAGAGAAAACTGGGGGACAAATCAGAGACATCTTACCTACAACACTCTTGCGCCAACAGCGAACTCCATTGATGCAGGTTTGCCAACACATCTGGAGGGCGCTGAATTCATCATTCGTCACTCGAAAGATTCGTCATTCCCTCCAATTCTTCGAAACTAATGTTCAAAAAAGCGCAAATATCAGCATCTGAGAGGCCCGCCTGGCGCATACGTTGTAGGGTTTGTAGCTTATCCTGGTACAGTTGCTCTGCCCGTTGTTTTTCTTGCTCTGCCCGTTGTTTTTCTTGCTCTGCCCGTTGTTTTTCTTGCTCTGCTCGTTGTTTCTCCTGCTCTGCTCGTTGTTTTTCCTGCGCTACCCGTTGTTTTTCCACATCCAATTTGGCTTCATATATGGTCTGTGCTTCCTGGTATCCTTCTTGATAGCCATCTTCTTGGGCTGTGTCTAAGGAGTTTTTCAAATCGTTGTAATATTTCAAGCTGTCTTCGTATTTGGCCTTTTCTTCCTTACTCAGGGCTGTATAGGAAGCTACTTTGAACAATTTTTGAAATACTCGCTCTTGGATTTTTTCAGGAATATGATCCAGTCTGTGCAAATTTTTAATTACGTACAGCCATTTATCAAAATTGTTCTCCAGTTCGTGTTCTTCTTTCGTGAAATTGGGCATCTGCAAGGTCACAAAGGTCAATTTGTCATAAAAAACCTTGTAGCGCTCTATGTCCATCATCTTGTTTTTGCTGACGACTATCTTGTCGCTGTTGTCTTCATCCATGATAAAATCCAGGATGGCGATCACGTAAATGGCTTTGAGTTGGTAATTCCAATCGCCCTTCTGACCCTGCTCCTGTACCGAAAAGCTGCTGTAATACAACATTCGATCTTTGAAAAATGACTGTTTGGCCTTTTGTAACTCGACGGTGAATTTTTCACCCTGATCGTTTTCGCAATACAGGTCAAATACAACTTTCCGATCCAGGTCATCACTGCCCAGACGGTCGTTTTTTTTGAAGACCAAATTGCTGATGTGCTGGTTTTGAGCGGCTAGCAGTTCATTCAAAAAATCGATCAGTAAGTCTTTGTTTTGCTCCTCGCCAAAGATCTTTTTGAACCCAAAATCGGTAAAAGGATTGATGAACAATGGCTCTGCCATACCTGCTAACTTTTGTTGGCAAAGATACAAAACACAGCTCACTAGAGCAATTTTTTGTTTAAAAGGGGCTTGGCGAAATGTTTGAATGGATTGGAAGCCTAAGACCCCGCTAGAAAGAGTGCTGATCGTCAATGATTTTGGTTAGTGCTTTTTTTAATTCCAAGCGACTTGGTCTTTTAAAAACCAGTCAAGTTTATTTTCTGCCTGATCTCTTTTACAAAACTACCACCCTCCCCAGTCCCAATCAAGCCACTTTCCCCGCTTCTAGACCACCCCAAATTCGCGGCTTTAAACTCCATCTTCGTCCCCTGGAAATGGTAGCCCAATCTGGTAGAGGGCGGCCACGTAGGGCCACCCCAACTTCACCCTTCATTTTCCGCTCATTTCCAAAAAAAATTCCCAACTTTGCCCTCCAGTATGAAACAGATAGCCATCACAACAACTGCCATCATTTTGCTCATGGCCAGTGGGTGTAATCAATCTGCCGAGGATTCGAGCGCAATCCCGGCCAAGACCCTTTTTTCGACCTTGCCTGCCAGCGTCACGGGCATCGACTTCATCAATCAAATCCAGTATACCGAGGAGTACAACCCATACACCTTCCGCAATTTTTTCAATGGTGGCGGCGTAGGGCTGGGCGACATCAACAACGACGGCCTGGTTGACGTGTTTTTTTGTGCCAATTTTGAAAGCAACCGCTTGTACCTGAACAAGGGCAACTTCCAGTTTGAAGACATTACCCGCAAAGCCGGGCTCAGCACCAAAAACGTCTGGTCTTCCGGCGTAGCCATGGCTGATGTGAATGGTGATGGTTGGTTGGACATCTATGTTTGTAAATCGGGCAAACCCGGTGGCAACCGCCGCTACAACGAACTCTTCATCAACAATGGCGACCTGACTTTTACGGAAAAAGCCGCAGAATACAACCTAGCCGATATGGGCCTTTCCTCCCATGCCGCTTTTTTCGACTACGACCGCGATGGCGACCTGGACTGTTACCTGCTCAACAACTCTATGAAATCGGTCGGTGGGTACGACCTCGTGAAAGGCCAGCGCAATGTGCGGGACAACAAAGGGGGCAATAAACTGTACCGCAACGACGACAACAAATTCGTAGATGTGAGTGCCGAAGCAGGCATCTACGGCAGCAGGATTGGTTTCGGCCTGGGCGTGACCATTGGCGATGTGAACCGCGATGGCTGGCCGGATATTTACGTGTCCAACGACTTTTTTGAACGGGACTACCTGTACATCAACCAGAAAAACGGCACTTACCACGAAGAACTGGTAGACTGGATTCAGGAATTGAGCTTCAGCTCTATGGGGGCCGATATGGCCGACGTCAACAACGACGGCTACCCCGAAATCTTTGTGACGGACATGCTTCCCGAAACGGAAGCGCGCATGAAGACCAAAACCAACTTTGAAGACTGGAACAAATACCAGCGCAATGTCCTCAATGGCTACCACCGCCAGTTCACCCGCAATGTGTTTCAGCGCAACAATGGCGATGGCACCTTTAGTGAAATTGGGCGGATGGCTGGGGTTTTTGCGACCGACTGGAGCTGGGGCGCACTGATGACCGACCTGGATAACGATGGTCAAAAAGACATCTTCGTCGCCAATGGCCTCCTGCGCGATTTGACCGATCAGGATTACATCAACTTTTATTCCGACCCCTCCAATGTGCAGGGGCTCATGCAAAAAAAGAAAGGGGTAATCACCAAAATGGTGGATGCCATGCCTTCGGAGCCAGTGCCCAACTATGCTTTTGCCAACCAAGGCAATTTTTCCTTTCAAAACAAAGCCGCAGAATGGGGCCTGGGCGAGCCCAGTTTTTCCAATGGCTCGGCTTACGGCGACCTGGACAACGATGGGGACCTGGATCTGGTGGTCAACAACATCAACCAACCCGCTTCCATTTTCCGCAACAATGCCGAAGTGCAACGCAAACAAAAGGCCAATTTCCTCAATCTGGAATTACAAGGTGAAGGCAAAAATCCCTTTGCTGTTGGTGCACAGGTGAGCATTCGCCACCAAGGCCAAACCTTGTTTCAGGAGCTTTTTCCCATGCGTGGCTTCCAATCTTCGGTGGATTATCGGCTCAATTTTGGCTTGGGCAGCTGGACCAGTATAGACACCTTAGTCATTGCCTGGCCCAATGGACGATATACTTTGCAAACCCAGTTGAAAACCAATCAACGCCTCAAATTCAAGCAGGCGGATGCCACCCTGGATCAGTTCCCACTCGCGGAACCTCATTACCAACCTTTTATTTCCAAAGTGGCGGATGCCTTGAGTTTCAAGCATCAAGAAAATGAATTCTCCGACTTTGACCGCGATCGACTGATTTACCAGATGATGTCGTACGAAGGCCCCCACATGGCCAAAGGGGATGTCAATGGCGATGGGTTGGAAGACCTGTTTATCGGTGGGGCCAAGGATCAGGCTGGGGCCATTTTTGTACAACAAACAGGTGGAAAATTCCGCCGCAGCGTCCAGCCAGCTTTGGAGGCCGACAAGGTTTCTGAAGACATGGACGCCCTCTTTTTTGATGCAGATGGCGATCGCGACCAGGATTTGTACGTTTGTAGTGGCGGTTACGAATTCCCCAATAGCTCTTCCTCCCTAATCGATCGTTTGTATTTCAACGACGGGCGAGGCAATTTCACCAAGTCCAATCAAATTCTGCCCACCTTCCAGTTTGAAAGCACTTCCTGTGTGGATGCAGCCGATGTGGATGCAGATGGTGACCTGGATTTGTTCGTAGGCGTACGTTTGCGCCCCTTTGAATACGGAGCTCCGGTGAATGGCTACGTGTTGCGCAATGATGGCCGGGGGAATTTCAGCGATGCAACTGCACAAATTGCCCCACAGTTGTTGAACTCGGGCCTTTATACCGATGGGCGCTGGGTCGACATTGATGGTGATCGCGACCCTGATCTGGTTGTGTCCGGCACCTGGATGCCTGTGCGGGTATTTCAAAACAACCGGGGTTTATTGAAAGAAATGACCAACGAATTGGGTTTGGCCAAAAGCAATGGTTTTTGGACCTGCATCGAACCTGCGGACATAGATGGCGATGGTGATCTGGATTTATTATTGGGCAATCTGGGCAGCAATACCCGGCTCAAAGCAGATGCCAAACACCCGCTGAACATGTACGTCAACGATTTTGATGGCAATGGGGCTGTCGAGCAGTTCATCACCATTTTTGAAGGCGAAAAAGCTTATCCCTTTGCCTTGCTGCCCGATGTGGTCAAACAAATCCCTTCCTTGCGCAAAAAATACCTCAAACACGCCCAATACCAGGGGCAGACCATGCAGGATATTTTCCCACCAGAAGCATTGTTCAGCGCCGTAAAATGGGAAGTGTACACGACCCAAACTTCCGTGGCTATCAACGATGGCAGAGGAACGTTCAGCTTATTGCCCTTGCCCGTGGATGCTCAAATTTCCTCCACTTATGGCTTAATGGCCGATGATTTGGATCGGGACGGAATAGTCGATATTTTGCTGGCTGGCAATTTTTTTCAGGCAAAACCTGAACTAGGCATCAATGCCGGGAGTTATGGTTTGGTATTGAAGGGATTGGGTAAAGGGAAATTTACACCTTTGAACTCCAAACAATCCGGACTTTTGCTCAAAGGCGCAGTACGGGATGTGGAGGCAGTAAAATCGGGCCAGCGCAAAATTTTGGTCGTGGCCAAAAATGACGATTGGGTTGAAACCTTTGTATATTAAGTTTAAAAAACAGTAGTTATGAAAAAGAGTGGTTTGATCCTTTGGAGTTTAATGTTAGCAGGATCAGTGTTGATCATGAGCGGCTGCCAATCCGAATACGACAAAATGCGCAGCAGGGAACTGGCTAGTGGAGTGCGCCAGGATAGTCTCTTTTTGGGCTTTCATATGGGCATGCCCAGCGAAGATTTTTTTGCCCGCTGCCTATCTTTGAATCGCCAACGTATTTTGACCAACAACAGCGATGGTCGACGGGTACAATGTTACATCAAAGGTGAAGACCCGCAGATCATCATGAATTTTTATCCCAACTTTAAAGAAAATAAGATTGCCGAAATGCCCGTAGATTTTCACTATGGAGGTTGGTCGCCATGGAACAAACAGTTTTGGTCAGATAAACTGCTCCCAAAAATGGTCTCCATTTTTGAACGCTGGTATGGCAAAGGTTTTATTAAAATGGAAGACAAGGAACGTGGGGTGATTTACGTGAAAATTGACGGAAATCGACAAATTGTGATTGGGGCCAAAGACGATCAGTTTGTGAAAGCCAACTTTACCGATCTGACCAATCCAATTGAGGCGGAAGACATTGAGAACGTTCCGGCCAGACCAAAAACGACTTCGCAAACCGCGCGATAACATGAAGCAAAATATCCTTTTGGGCTGCATCCTTATGCTGGGGATGAGCGCGTGTAAAAAAGAATTGCAACAGGCTTCGGAAGTCAAAACCGATACCTTGTTCTCCGAAATGCCCAGCACCGTAACGGGCATAGATTTTGTCAATCAACTGCATTTTGACAACGACTTCAACATCTATACCTACCGCAATTATTACAATGGCGGCGGGGTAGCCTTGGGTGATGTCAACAATGACGGCCTGATCGATATCTATTTCACGGCCAATATGGAAGAGGATCGCCTCTACCTCAACAAAGGCAATTGGCAATTCGAGGACGTAACCCAAAAGGCAGGTGTGAATGGCCGCAAAGCCTGGTCGACTGGGGTAAGTATGGCCGACGTCAACGGGGACGGCTGGTTGGACATCTACGTATGCAATTCCGGCGACGTCAAAGGCGACAACCGGGAAAACGAACTGTTTATCAACCAAAAGGACGGCACTTTTAAAGAAATGGCCAAAGAATATGGCGTCGCCGACCCTGGTTATTCTACCCACGCGGCTTTTTTTGATTATGACAAAGACGGCGACCTCGACCTGTATTTGTTGAACAATTCCTTTCAAGCCATTGGCAGTTTCAACTTGCGCAAGCAGGTGCGCAACACCCGCGACCCCCTGGGCGGGCACAAGTTTTTCCGCAACGATGGGGAAAAATTCGTCGACATCAGCGAACAGGCCGGCATTTATGGCAGCATCATTGGCTTTGGCCTTGGTGTGACCGTAGGGGACGTGAACCAGGACGGCTGGCAGGATATTTATGTGTCCAACGACTTTTTTGAACGCGATTACCTCTACATCAACAACCAGCAAGGTGGTTTCAGCGAAGTACTGGAACAATCCATGCGCTCCATCAGTGCCGCTTCCATGGGCGCGGATATGGCCGACATCAACAACGATGCCTTGCCCGATATTTTTGTAACCGATATGCTCCCGGGCACCGATCGACGGCTCAAAACCAAAACGACATTCGACAATTGGGATCACTACCGCTCCAACGTTGAAAATGGTTATTGGCACCAGTTCACCCGCAACATGCTGCAAATCAACAACGGCGATGGCACCTTCAGTGACGTAGGCCGTTTGGCGGGTGTAGAAGCAACTGACTGGAGCTGGGGTGCCTTGTTCATGGACATGGACAACGACGGCCTGAAAGATATTTTTGTAGCCAATGGCATTTATCAGGATTTGACCGATCAGGATTACGTTTCTTTTATTGCCGATGAACAAACCAAGCTGTCCATCATTTCCCGCCGTGGGGTGAATTTTAAAGCACTGGTAGATTCCATTCCGGTGGAGCCTATTCCCAGTTATGCATTCCAAAATAAGGGCGGTTTGAAATTTGAAAACCAAGCCGAGGCGTGGGGCTTAGGCAAACCCAGCCACTCCAATGGCTCGGCTTATGGGGATTTGGACAATGATGGCGACCTGGATTTGGTGACCAACAATGTCAACATGCCCGCCTTCATATACCGCAACAACGCTGAAAAAATCCACCCGGATCACCATTACCTCAAGTTTGAATTGAGTGGTGAGGGAAAAAACACCTATGCCCTGGGCACCAAGATTACGCTGAAGTATGCTGACCAACTTCAATACCTGGAGCAAATGCCCATGCGGGGCTTTGAGTCTACAATGGATCCACGCCCGAATTTTGGTTTGGGAAAAATCAAAACAGTAGACACCGTATTGGTCGATTGGCCCAACGGCAAACGCACGCTGCTGACCCAGGTCAAAGCCGACCAAACCCTGAAGCTCAAACAAGCCGAAGCAAAACTTCAGACACCCCCTAAACCCATTCCTGGTCCCAAATTGTTCCGCGAGCTCAACGTACTCAACGGGGTGAATTATCGCCACATCGAAAACAATTTTATCGACTTTGACCGCGACCGTTTGTTGTACCTGATGCTCTCTACGGAAGGTCCCAAAATCGCCAAAGGAGACGCCAATGGTGATGGCCGTGAGGATTTTTACATCGGTGGTGCCAAAGATCAGGCGGGTAAATTGTTTGTACAAAAACCAGATGGCTCCTTCATTTCAACCAATGAAGCCTTATTCCAGGCTGATGCGATTTGTGAAGACCAGGAAGCCTTGTTTTTTGACGCCGACCGCGATGGGGATCAGGATTTGTACGTGTGTAGTGGTGGCAATGAATTTCCTTCCAGTTCCACCGCCCTGATTGACCGTTTGTACCTCAACAACGGCAGTGGCACCTTCAGTAAGTCACCCCAAATTTTGCCCACCTTCCGCTTTGAGCCTACTTCCTGCGTAGACGCCGCAGATTATGACCGCGATGGTGACCTCGATCTTTTTGTGGGCGCTCGCTTGGCCCCAATGGTTTATGGAGTACCCATGAACGGCTACATCCTCAACAACGATGGCAAGGGCAATTTCAGTGACGCCAGTCCACAAGTTGCCCCCTTCTTGCAAAAAATCGGGATGATCAAAGATGTGCAATGGACGGATTTTGACGGTGATCAGGATCCCGATTTGATCATCGTGGGAGAATGGATGCCAATTAAACTCTTGCGCAACGATCGAGGCACTTTTACCGACATCAGTGAACAAGCTGGTTTGGCCAATACCCAGGGCTGGTGGAATTGTATCGAATCGGCTGATTTGGATGGGGATGGCGATCAGGATTATGTGTTGGGCAATCACGGGTTAAACTCCCGCTTTCGGGGCAATACCGAGCATCCGGTGGTCATGCAGGTCAACGATTTTGACCAAAACGGAACGGTTGAACAAATAACGAGTGTATTCAGTGGCAAAGATACCTACCCTTTGTTGCTACGCCATGATCTGGTTGGACAAATCCCCCAACTCAAAAAGCGCTACCTCAAATACAAGGATTTTGCGGAGCAAACGGTCGAGAACATTTTCACGCCGATGCAATTGCAAAACACCTTGAAGTACGAAGCAAAGGAAATGCGTACCTGTGTGCTGATGAATGATGGGAAAGGCAAATTCAGTTTAAAACCATTGCCCGTAGAGGCCCAATTGTCTCCCAATTTCGGCATCAGCATTAAGGATTTTGATGGCGATAAAAAGTTGGACATCATCCTCGGTGGGAATTTTTATGGCGTAAAGCCGGAAATTGGTAGATTTGATGCCAGCTACGGGCTCTTTTTGAAGGGTGATGGCAAGGGTGGTTTCGCATCTATTCCCACCCGCCAGTCAGGTTTTCGCCTGGAAGGAGAAGTACGCGATTTTCAAGTCATCAAAGTTAAAGGAAAAGAAGTGCTACTCGTAGCCAGGAACAATGAGCCTTTGCAATTGTTTGAATGGAATCCAATGTAGGGGGGAAAGAATTTAAGCCCTGTTAAGGGCGTGATGTGGGTAGTAAATTGTGATTCCCGGAGTTTCCAGAGTCCCGTCAGGGACGTGATGTGGGTATTTTGATGGCTATGACCCACATCACGTCCCTGACGGGACTCTGGAAAACATCGGGCCGTCATTTTCTACCCATAGCACGCCCCTAGTGGGGCTCCCGTTGCGCAAAAAATAGAACCAATCGATCGCCGCATTCCCAGCGTCGGGGGTTCTAAGGCAACAGCACAATTATGCATTCAACCCAGATTTGTGGGCAATTGGCAACTTTGCAAAAAGTGACTATGGCTGATTTTTAGGTCTCAATTGATTCAATCGGCCACTTAACCAAACCACTCCGCCATGATAGCAAATATACGCGCCTCGGCGGCAAGACTTTTTTTCAGCATCACCCTCCTGATTCCTCTACTGGGCCTGGGCCAAAACACCTTCCCCTGCGACGGATCATTCTACCTCGTTAACTTTACCAGTGGTGGCAGCCAGTTGGAACGCCTTGTTCCTGACGCCAGTACTGGAAAAATAATTGCAAGCATCATTCCACTCAGTGAGCCCCGGCGGAAAATCACCTGCTTGGGTTACAGTGTAACGGATCAATACCTCTACGCCCTGGATTTTGATACCTATGACTTGTTGCGCATCGACAGCAAAGGGCAAATTGAGGTATTGGGTGTTCCTGCCAATCTGGATACCAAGCTAAAATACCACGCAGGTCACGTAACTCCTTTGGGGCGAAGTTTAAGCATCATTGGCCGAGACCCAGCTACACAGTTTGATAAAACCATCTACAACATCAATATCCAGGGGCCACCTTATTTTGCTTCCAGCCAGGCTTTGATCAGTGCTTTGCCCGTTCGGCTCAATGATTTGGCTACCCACCCCTCATTGGGTGTGACCTATAGTTTTGATGCCAAAGGAAAACGTTTGGTTGACGTGGGTGGAGGCTTGGTCAGCACCTTTAATTATCCCGTTACCAGCGAGTATTTATCTGCGCTGTACTTTGATAAAATCGGAAACCTGTACGCTTACGGCAACCCCATTGATGAAGATGACGCCCAAACCCATTTTTATGTCGATCGCCGTACCGGCAAAATGCGTTCCTTGGGCAAAGGCTATCCAGGCAGAGAAAGTGATGGCTGTTCTTGCCCCTATTCTCTTGATTTTGGGATGAAAATCACGCCAACCCAGGTGTTGCCTTGCTCAGAAATCACCATCGAATACACCTTTTTTAACGCCACTGGGGCCAATTGGCAGGATTTGGTTTTTAGGGATTCATTACCGGCTGGCGTGACCATCAGAGCCATCGAAAAAAACTCAGCCAACTTGAGCACTATAATCGGTGGAGTAGGGAGTAATGTTTTTCGCCTCATCAACATGAACTTGCTTCTGGAGAGCAATACGATCCGCCTGAAAGCCTGGGTGGATGACTTACCTCCCGGCAAATACAGTGCCCAAGCTGCCTTACAGTTTTTGCCCGCTTTGTACGGAGAACCCCTCGTTTCAGACAATTTATTGAGCATCCAGGAGCGTGATTCCGCTTTTTTCAATGTGGTTGAGCCCAAGTCCTTAAAACTGAGCAGCAATTTACGTTTTTCCTGCAATGGGGATACGGCCTACGTGGAAGCCCCACTTGAGGCACTCAATTACCAATGGAGTGATGGTAGTACCGGAAAAACACTGGTGACTACCCGCAATGGCCGTTATTCTTTATTAGCCAAAACACCTTGCCTAGATTATGTGGATACCATCGACATTGGCGAGCGGCCTGCTGCTTTAAAGGCGACCATCCAATCGCCAGACCGCCTCGAATCTGGCGATCAAAGCACACTTGCTTATAATACTACGGGCAAAGGTCCATTTACGGAAAGCTGGTCTGTAACCCCCGGACTTGAGTTGAGTTGTAAAGACTGCGCGAGTCCAAGTCTAAGCGCCCTAAGCTCGGGAAAAGTGTACCTCCAAGTGCGCAATGCCCAGGGCTGCACTGCCCTCGACAGCGCCTTTATCGAGGTAGTACCCGTTCGCAAAGTATACATTCCCAATGCCTTCAGCCCCAATGGCGACCAGCTCAACGACCAATTTTATGTACAAGGGCGAGATGGCGGCCAAATTGTGCAATGGCACATCAAAGATCGTTGGGGCAATCTCATTTTTGAAAAAAAAGACATCCCCATCAATGATCCCAGCCAGGGTTGGGATGGCACTTTCCGCGGACAACGTTGTGCAGCGGGCACTTTTTTGTATGAAATAGAAATTGAATTCCCCGATGGGGTGAGGAAACAGTTTAAGGGGGAAGTGAAATTGTTGCGCTAAAAAATATATTGTAGCAACATAAAAACATGAAATAAGATAAGGCGTTTATTAGAACAAAACAACATGCGCTACGTTTTCTACACCCTTTTTAACCTGTTATTGCTGACCTCAGCTTTTTCCCAAAGCAATAAATTCCAAGCGGGCGAAATTTTACTTAAAAACGGAATCCAAAAAACGGGCTATGTTCTGGGACAGTTTCACCTCGGAGCACCCAAAGGGGTCTATTTCAAACCGGATGAAGTGACCAAATCAGAGTATTTGGAATTCAGCGACATCAAGGAAGTTCGTTTTGGTGAAACCTTGCGCTACATCACCCATTGCACCCAAAACACCGCCCAAGAGCGTTGTCATTGGTTAAAAACTTTGTTGACGGGAAAAATCAGCTTGCACCAAAGTGTTGCCGATGAGGGGTTGTACTTTATGGAAGAAGGGGGGATTTTTAATGGCATCCGCAGCCCGAGCTTTGAGGGGACACTCACCTTGCTCAAACGCAAGTGTGAAGGTTTTGTAGCTCCTGCCGACGCCAAGTTTGAAACAGCAAGCCTCATTCAAGTTGTGGCCAATTACGCTAAGTGTAAATACCCTAACGATCCAACGCAAGCTCTTTATGTGCCTGATACCCCCGCCAGTTGGTTGATAGGCCCCAAAATAGGCCTCAATTTTGGCAATGCTTCGGTATCCGAATCCACTTACTACAGTCAGGGTCAATATATTGGGCAACTTGCGATTAGTCCTGGTCTCGCACTGCAGGTTCGCGTATCTGAACACTGGTCAGCTACAGCAGAGCTTTTGTACTTCAAGCGTTCCTTCAAAAGTGATTCAGTCAACGTATGGGACATACTTTCACCCAATTATTCCAAAATTAAAGTTGACTTTAGTTACCTCGAAATTCCACTATCGGGACAATATTATTTCTCGGCGGGAAAAATAAGCCCATTTGTTCAGGCAGGGGTAAATATCGGTATCCCACTTAACCGAAGGTTCCAGGAGGAAATGTTTAATGCTACCCCCTCCGAATTTGAGCTCCAACCTAACGTTAAATTCAAAGGCTTGGGTTTTGGATTTGGTGGTGGGTTAGGGCTTAATGTACAGATGAATGAACGTTCTCAGCTACAATTTCAGGGGCTGTATACTTATTTCACCAATATTTTTAAAAACAATTCAAGTGTCACTGCTTCCAGTGCGATTAATCAAGGTGAGACAGTTTTTAAGATATCACATTTTCAACTTGGACTTGCTTGGTTGATCCGATTGTAAATCTTCTAATTAGCATCTATGTCAAAACCCACCATTCTCCACGCCAGTATTGGCCGCGACACCTACAAAACTACCCTACAAACCGATGACCATCAACTGATCGGTGACGAGCCGCCCTCATCCGGTGGCAGCAACCTGGGGCCAGACCCCTACGAGTTCATCCTGGCCGGCCTGGCTACCTGTACCGCAGCAACAGTGCGCATGTACGCAGATCGTAAAGCCTGGGATTTGGAAAAAATAGAGTTGAGCTTATCCCTACATGTTGAAAAACTCAGCGGCACCCAGATCACCCATATCCAGCGCGAAATCCAATTTTATGGCAACTTGGATGCAGAACAAACCCAACGCTTGTTGGAGATCGCCGACAAGTGCCCGGTGCACCGCTTACTAACCCACGAAGTGAAAATTGATACCAAAGAGATGAAAGCGGATAAAGACATTCCCCCAAACTTTTAGAAAAAGCACCAAAGGACACAAAGCGACGTCAACGTCTATCTTTGTGTCCTTTGTGCTGCCTTTGGGGCGATAAAAAAATGACGCTTTGGGAATACTCAAAGATGCCCTAAAGTATCGGCCAGTACCGCTCCTCCAAAACCCGAAAATGATGCCGCTGATGCCCAGCCACGATAAAACCCAACGCCAAAGTCGACATAGGCTTCCCACTGGTGGTACCAATTCGCAGCAGCATGGAGTCGCTAAAACTGCGGAATAGGTGCAGTGTAGCGGTACGCAAGGCCAAAAATTCGGCCTTTAAGTCCTCCAAACTGCGTTGATTCCCCTGCGCATGCGCGGCGTAATCGTCTTCTTCAAAACTGGGCAAATTGGCCAATTCACCACGGGCGATACACAGCGCCCGATACGTCAAGATGCGCTCCGTGTCGATCAAGTGCTGCAATACATCAGCACCCGTCCATTTTCCCGGGGCGTATACCCGATCACCGAGCGCTTCCAGTTTGTCCCAGGCAAAGTTTTGTAATTCATCCTGAGCACGCTCCAGCATGGTGAGCAAGCTGGTATCATCGGTTTGATTGATGTAGCGGTCGAAGTACTCGGGCAAAAAGGGTAGTGCAGATTTAAGCATGGTTTTTGTGTTTATGTGTTGAAGCAAAATAAAGAGATTTTTATGGACGTTTCAGGAAAAAAATAAGACATGCTGCGCCAAGCCTTTGTTTTTCTCCTCCTGATCAGCCCTATATTCCTTACTGCACAAAGTAAAACGTTGTCTCAAGCCCTCTCAGAAGGTTTGGTCACCTTGCAAGCCGAAGGTTTGGGTGGCCATGATGGTGAATCTTTACAAGCCACCGTTACCAATGTTGGCAAACGTGCGCTACGCATTGTCCTGGGGCCGGGCATGGTCTTTCAATCCCAGGATACTGCTTTGCAGGATTTACTGGTTGTCGACAATGAAGAATACGTTCTGGCCGCCAATCAAAAACGCAGTTTTAAACTGGTCGGCTATTGTTGCGAAATGCACCGCAGCGGCCCAGGCCAAGGCGCAGTATTTCAACTGGTCAACCAAAGCAATGAAAAACTCAGCCAGGTAGCCACCTACCTGTACCGCAATTTTTTGGACAAAAACCCCATGACTCAACAAGCCATTTGGAGCGTCAGCGACAATGCCGACCTCTCGGCAGTTTGGGACCGCAATCAACCCGAAAAATCGAAAAAACTCATTGAATTCCTGGCGCAATTGACTGGCCGCCCCGTGCCCTGGTACCGCTCCGAATATGCCAAAGCTGCTCCCGGCCCGCAAATGGCCAAACGTCCCATGATGATGATTGAAGCGGATTGGGAGTTTACCCTACCCGAAAATGACTCCCTGACTCTGGCTGTTTTTAACGCCGAAGGCCAACAGGTGGATGCCCTGATGACGGATAAACTGTACAGTTCCGGCATTTATACATTTACTTTTTCGTACAAAACCAATCGGCTGCCGAAGGGGGGATATTGGTTTCGGATGAAAGGGAAGAAATTGGGTTTGGTGAAGGAAAGGAAGTTGATGTTTTAATCTACCACCCATACTTCCTCCAATCTTCCTCCACATCAATGTCCGGCAATGCGGGCAACAAATAACAGGAAGCCCCACTTTCAGCCATGCGCTCCAGGGTAATTTTGGCTACATTTTCCGTACTCCATTCCATGTTTTCAAACAGCACGGGTACAGGCTCACGCATGCCCAGCAAATAATAGCCACCATCCAGAGCCGGCCCCAGGACGAAGGGATGCTCCTCCAGCTGATCGAGCGCCAATTGTACAATCTCGGGCGTCAACAAGGGGCAATCACTGCCAATGATGACGGCTTTATGAGAAGTTTGTAGCGTATCGACAAAGGCCAGATGCATCCGTTCGCCCAGGTCGTCTCCTGCTTGTTGTTTTTTGATGAAAAGGGTATCGTCCCAGGCATCATGGCCGTCAATAAAATCACTGTAGAACAAATGGCGAGGAACATCCAGGGCCAGGGCCACTTCGCGGGCGCGTTGGGAGAGTTTGTGGTAAACGGCCAGAGCAGCTTCGTCACCGATCGTGGCAGCAAGGCGGGTTTTTACTCTGCCCAGGGCCGGGTTTTTGATAAAAATGATTACACTCATAGATTACTCAGATACAGATGAATCATCCTAAACTTCAAAACAAA
Source organism: Saprospiraceae bacterium (assembly GCA_027488855.1). Classification (GTDB taxonomy): domain Bacteria; phylum Bacteroidota; class Bacteroidia; order Chitinophagales; family Saprospiraceae; genus Haliscomenobacter. The sequence continues at coordinate 32,775 of JAIYAV010000387.1, read as the reverse complement.
AGCACGAAGGGCACGAAGAAAGCGTCGTCAACGTCTAACTTTGTGCCCTTTGTGCCCTTTGTGCTGCCTTTGCGTCCTTTTTGCTAAAAAATGTCGCTTTGGCTCTATGTTTGAAAAACTTGAGGTGACTACTTGTTTTCCTTATTCGTCTTTCTTTTTCTTCCCATCCGAGAAGAGTTCATCTTCTTTCACCTTGCGCACCACATCTCCCTTCTTGAGCTTGCGTGCAACCACAGAATAAGGTCCAGAAACCACTTCATCACCCTTCTTGATGCCACCGAGCACTTCAATGTAATTATCATCCTGGATGCCAGTTTTGATTTCAGCCATGCTCACCGAATCCCCTTTGCCAATGATGAAAACCACTTCTTTGAGGTCGTCGTCGCTGATGTCTTCGATGACTTCATCTTCGCCACTGCTGTTGCGCACCACTTTGGCTTTGCTTTTGTTTTCATCCTTTTCACGGGTGGTTACCGCTTGAATTGGGATGGTCAGCACGTTGCTTTTGGTCATGGTATTGATCTCCACTGAGGCCGACATACCCGGACGGAAAGGATAACGTTTGCGAGGTTCGATCAAATCTTTATAGGAGTTTGGGTCAATGCCGATGCGCACCTCAAAGTTGGTGATTTGATCACTCGTCAATGCGGCAGCAGCAGAATTGGAGGAGGAGTTGGCGATTTCGGTTACCCGGCCTACAAACTTGCGGCCAATGTACGCGTCTACCTCTACATCCACCAAGTCGCCCAGTTTCACCCGAGGAATGTCGTTTTCGGTTACGTCCACGCGCACCTCCATGTTGTTGAGGTTGGCAATGCGCATCATTTCGGTACCGGTCATTTGAATGGTACCTACCACCCGTTCCCCTTTCTCCACATTCAACATCGAGATGATGCCATTGGTAGGAGAATAAATGGTGGTCCGCTTGAGGCTGGTGCGCAATTGTTTGAGGGTTGCTTCCGAGCTCTGAATCGAAAAACGAGCCCCATTGGCGCTTTCCTGTGCCGATTTAATGCCCGCGTCAGATGCCTTAACATTGGCTTCCAAAGCACGCATGTTGGACAAGGAGGTTTGATAATCCGCCTCGGAAATCACTCCACTCTTGTACAATTTTTCATTGCGCTTGTGGATTTCCCGCGCATTTTCCAGATTGGCCAGGATCTGTTCTTTCTGGCCGCGTTGGCTTTCAATTTGAGATCGGGCATTGGCTTCCTGCGCTTTGGCCTGATTGAGGGAGGCCATCCCTTGTTCTACCTGCGATTGGTACACATCGGGGTCGATGCGGGCCAACACTTGACCAATGCGCACCGAGTCGCCTTCTTTGACATACAATTCCACAATTTCGCCTGAAACGTCGGAACTGATTTTGACTTCTGTTTGGGGGAAAACTTTGCCACTGGCGGCTACTACTTCCACGATGGTGCGCAATTCGGCTTTTTCAGCGGTTACTTTTTCACCCTTGGGCTTATTACGGGCTTGGATGGCTGCCACAACTACCAGTGCGACCAAGAGTGCGATTAATCCGTAGATGAGCCAATTATTGCGTTTTTTCTTTGCCATGATTTTTCGTTGTTGAGGATGTTGTGCTTGTTCCATGGCTAGGCCATGGTTTTTTTTTTAGTCCTACGAATAAATTCGTGGGTTGGGGCATAGGTGGCTCCCACGGCTGAAGCCATGGGTTGCCTGATTCAGGCCCACGGCTAAAGCCATGGGTTGGTGCATGTGTGGCTCCCACGGTTAAAACCGTGGGTTGCCTTAGTTTAGGGTGATTTGACGGCCTTGGTAGAATTCAACCTGCTTGAGGTTGAAGATGTATTGGAACTTGGCGCGGGTCAGGTCCATCTGAGCCCGGGACAGGTTGTTGCGTGCGGTATTGAAATCCAGTTGATTGGCTGCACCAATTTCGAAGCGCTGTTGGGCATTCTCAAAAGCCAGCCTGGAAGCTTCCTCGGCGGCTTGAGCTGCGATATAAGAGCGACGAGCAGCGCGGGCATTGGCGATAGCCGTTTGGATGTCCGTTTTCAGCTGTTGCTTGGCTTGTTCGTTGGTTAAGTCAACACCAGCAACATTGATTTTGGCCCGCTCCATACTGATGCGGTTGCGGTTGTTGTTGAAAATAGGAACCGACAACTGCATCCCAATGCTTTGACCAAAGTTCTGATTGATCTGGTCCGTCCAGGCTTGTTTGTTCAACTGGATTGGAATTTGGGATTCTACCTCAAAGGTAACGGGTTGACCATTAAAAAACGCGGTTTGGCTGATTCTTTGACTCTGGAAGCTGTAATTATAAGCGCGGCTAGACGCATAAGAATTCAGGTTGCCAAAAAAGGACAAAGAAGGCAGCATACCTGCTCTGGCCAAATCAATGCCGATCAGGGCACTTTCCCGGCGTTTTAGTCCCGCCTGAATTTGTGGCTGAGTGCCCAGGGCACCATTGTAAATTTCTTCAATCACAAAAGCATCGGGATTTGCGTTGGCCGGAATGGTGATTTCCGGACGCTCAATCAACAATTCTTGAGCAGGATCGAGCAGCATCAGCTGTTTGAGTGCCAGGTAATTCAAGGTAACCTGGTTTTCAGCGTTAACCACTGTTTGTTCATTCAACGCAACTTGAGACAAGGCATCCAGGCGCTCATTGCGCGGGCGGGAACCTGCCTCGATCAATTTTTCGGTTTGTGCCAATTGCAAACGCGATTGATCCAATTGAGTTCGGGAAATGGCCAATTGCTCCTCAGCCAAAAGCACATTCAGGTAATTGGCGGCTACGTTTAAAGCCAGGGTATTGGTTGTGGTAGCAGCATCATAACGAATGGCCTCCATGTCGATGCGACTTTGAATGATGCTGTTTTTGATTTGGCCACCGCTGTATATGGGAATGCCCCCTGAAAGGGACAAACTGTTACTGGTGATGTTTTGGGAATTAAAGGAGTTGGTCGTAGGGTCGATGGTACGACCAAACTGGATGTTCCCACCAACCGAAGCGTTAATTTGTGGAAGCCGGTTGGCCTGATTTTGCTTGAGCGCAAGGGAGGCGTTATTGATTTGGTTTTGGGCTTGTTTGATGGAAATGCTGTTTTTGGTGGCATATTCCACACATTGTTGTAAGCTCCAACGCTGTTGTGCGTTTAGACCTGTACAAAGCAGCAATCCTAGGATTACACCCAAGTTTAGTTTGGCGAAGTTTGACATGATGCTTTTCTTAAAAAATTTAACACACTGCAATACTAGAAAAGCACCCGCGAAAGGCAGATTTTTTTATATAAAAAGGCGGTTATTCTAGATAAGTAACATTTCAACGAATCTCGGACTGCACTTCAACGAATTCCAGACTGCACTTGACCCATCCCAATGACCCGATCGTAGCGTTCGCCGAAGGCTCGGTAATAGATGATTATGGTGTACACATTTTCGGTTTCCCACCAATCGCCGTCGATGGGACTAAGGCTCGCGGGAGCGGTGCTGATATTGCGTGGTTTGGTTGCGTAAGCATAATTGTAGTAGCCTTGTTTGAGGGGCGTACGTACGGTATAGGCCTGTAACACATCGTCGAATTTCATTTTGTATTGGGGCAACATCTGCCAATCGTTGAAACGACCAACGAGGAAAACATCCTGATTCTCCATGGGCTCGTTCATACTCAGCGAAAACTGTACTTCCGCGTAATCGCTCCCCACCGCGTTGTTGAAGTGGTTGGCATCATCCTGGGCCAAATCTCGCCAGTCGGTGGGGCTTGGTTTGGCACCTTCTACCTGATTGTTGCGGCGTTGCAGGTTCTCGTCGAGGCGCATGCCACGCTGGTCTGAATTGCCAATGACAAAATCACCGTTGAGGTCGAAAATTTGAAAATATTGTGAACTTTCAAAAACCTGATCCTCCTTCATGATTATTTCATACCGATTGTTGACACGGTTAATGGTGGCAATCTGCGAACCATAGATGAACAAACTGCGCATGTCCAACCAGCGGAATTCTTTTCCTGCGGGAAAAACAACCTTGTCCTGGTAATCCCATACCAGGTTGTTGCCCCGGTTAAAATTGGGGATTACCCCGGTTATCGCGTTGTCCCAACGGTTGTTTTGCAAAATGGTGGCCTTGATTTCCTGCTGCATATTGCCAATGGGCAATTTGTTAACACTTACTTCGAAGTCGATTTCCTGATGGGTTTTGAACTTGCCCACTGCGGCAGGTGGAACCAATTTGGCATTGATAAAAACCTTATTTTCCAGCACGATGAAGCGCCGAGACAGCACGGTCACTTCTTTATTGCTGTTTTCGTAAATCTGCAAAATGTAATTGCCCGAACGGGTAATGCGGGTATTTTCGTTGGGCAAAACAAGGCGGTAATGGGAAAAAGAAGTCGTTGCTTTAAATGAATTGTGGTACTCTCGAAGCAAATCATTGGCGTAGCCATCAATGTAGTCCAGTTCAGAGAGGGGGGTAGGTTTCCAGTTGATGTCGCACTGAATGACGCGATAATAGTAGGATTTGTTATCCGCTTCCATGTCGTCAAACTCCAGTTCAAGGAGGTCACTTCCATCCAATACCAGGATGGGTTGACTAAGGTAGAGGCCTTTTTGTGTAAATTTGACCGATTTGATGTGGGGCTTGTACACAAAATCTTCGTAACGCAGGGCTTGGTCCTGGGCATGGATGCTTTGTAGCAATACAACAGCACAACAGAGTGAGAGCATCAAAAACCGCAACATATTGAGCAGGGTTAATAGACTTTATTTCTGGTCATAAAGTCTAATATTTACCCCAAATAACGCAAAAAAGCGTCGAACTAAGGTAAAGACAACATATTTAATTCATTTGTATGGAAAATGCTGAACCACAAACTGGCATCATCATCCTAGCCGCTGGAGCCTCAACCCGCATGGGGCAAGCCAAACAACTGCTGCGGATTGGTGGCGAAAGCCTGATTCAAAGGGCAGTAAAAACCGCGCTGGGCACAAATTTTCGGCCAGTGCTGGTGGTTCTCGGGGCAAATCGGGAACAAATAGAACCAGAACTACAAGGCACGGAAACACTGCAGGTATTCAATCCAGATTGGTCTACCGGGATGGGGAGCTCTATCGCGACTGGTTTGGCCCATCTGTTGCAACAAAGCCCTTCGATCCAGCAGGTTTTGATCTTGGTTGGTGACCAACCTTTGTTGAAAGCGGCTACTTTAACTGCTTTGGTGGAATTGCAAAGCCAAAGCCAGGCACCCTTGGTCGTCTCCCGGTACACGAATACTTGGGGGGTTCCAGCTTTGTTTACACAAGCTCTTTTTGAGGAATTGGCAGCATTGCACGGTGCCCAAGGGGCCAAGGCTTTGATTCAAAAACACCTGCATGAGGCGGCTGTACTCGATTTTCCGGAAGGGGCGCTAGATCTAGATACACCGGAGGAATGGGCTGCTTTTTTGACAAAAATCAATTTCCCAGGGTAGTTGAATGTTTATTTATTTCCCCTAACTTCCCTCTCCAAAATCACTACGATGAGAATAATCATAACACTTTTATGCGCTGTACTGTTTTTGCAAGTGCATGCACAGTACAAACCGATTCCCCAACGCAGCACTACTGCTGGACCAAAGGAGCAAAATACCCACCTACCGATTAAGGCGCTACCTCGTTTTTCCCAAAACAACAATACACCTGATCCAAGCAGCATCAGCTACAATAATTTACCAAAACCCAAGCTGAGCCTCCGCAAGCCCATTCCTGGCCCGCTGATGGTACAGGATGAAAAAAGTGGCCTACCCATTTTTATCGAAGGCGAAGTAGAAGGTTTGCCCGAATTGCGCGATGCCCCCAATAGCCAAAGGGCCATTCAATACCTCGATCACTTCAGTAAAGACCTGCGCATTGCCGCTCCCGGGAAAGAATTTGTGCTGATCAGTCAATCCACCGACGAGCAAAAACAAAACCACCTGCGCTTTCGCCAGCAATACCTGGGAGTGGAAGTGTATGGAGCTGAAGTCATCCTACACGAAAAAGAGGGGAAAATTCTCCTCTTCAATGGTCGCTACTACCCTACCCCGGCGCTGCGCTCAGTAAAACCTGGGCTGGATGCACCCCGTGCCATCCAGGCAGCTTTGGCCGATGTACAAAAAAAGGAAACCCTGCACTCCCTTTCCACCGCTGAAATAGATATGGTGGGTGAACAAATCGCCAAAAAACAATTGGTCATTTTCCACACAGGCCCCGAGCAAGATGTACCAAAGTTATGCTGGTACCTGGAAATTGCCCCCAATCTACACGCCCGTTGGGCCTATTTTATCGATGCAGAAAGTGGGGCGGTGCTAAAAAGTCATTCCCTCTTGTGCAAGATGAAACACCAACGTGCCAAAACGACTAACACTCCGGCCCATTTTCATACCCATGAAAGCATTGAGGAAGCCCAACAAAGTATCAGCCCTACACTTTTGGACGGCAAATTCACCGCCAAAGCCAAAGACCTCGGTGGGGTAGAACGCAGCATCAATACTTACCTGATTGGCAACACCTATTTTATGTTGGATGCCAGTAAGGACATGTTCAGCCTGGCCAGTTCCGATTTACCACAAAAGCCCGATGGTGCCATTGTAACCCTGGATGTACGCAATACCATCAAAGCTGGTGGCAAGTTTGATTCCTACTTTTTCACCAGCGGCAACAATACCTGGACCGCCCCCAACGCCGTGAGCGCCCACTACAATGCTGGTGTGGTGTACGATTATTTCCGCAAGACCTTTGGGCGCCAATCCATCAATGGCACTAAAGGCACCATTCGTTCTTATGTCAATATGCCAGATGATGATGGTTCGTCACTGGAAAATGCCTTTTGGAATGGCGACGCCATGTTTTATGGCAATGGTGGCCCTACGGTCCGCAGTTTGGCGCAAGCCCTGGACATAGCTGGGCATGAAATCACCCACGGCGTCATTCAACATACCGCCAACCTGGAATACGAAAATGAACCCGGCGCCCTCAACGAATCCTTTGCCGATATTTTTGGGGCCATGATCGACCGCGATGACTGGAAAATGGGTGAAGACGTAGTATTGCCCTCTGCTTTTCCCACTGGTGCCTTGCGCGATTTATCAAATCCCCACAATGGCGGGACAAGTTTAAATGACGAAGGTTGGCAGCCTGACAAGTATTCTGAGCGTTATACTGGTACCCAAGACAATGGTGGGGTACACATCAACAGTGGCATTGTGAATCGCGCCTTTTTCCTTTTTGCCACCCAAGTTGGCAAAGAAATGGCCGAACAAGTGTATTATTCTGCCCTCAGCAACTACATCACCCGTTCCTCCCGTTTTGTGGATGCGCGCCTGGCTGTTGTGCGTGCCGCCCGCGAAAAAGGTGGGGAATCCATGGCCAAAGCAGCCGAATCAGCTTTTGAAACCGTCGGCATCCGGGTAGGAGTACCGACTGCACCTCCCAAAGATTTGAGTTTCAACCCTGGCACCCAATTTGTCTTGGCCGTAAAAGCGGACAACAGTGGCTTAGGCGTTTTTGATGTCAACAAAAGCACCATTTTGGAACTACCTATCGCCAATGGGGTACTGCGCAAACCAACAGTGGCTGACGATGGCAGCCTGGTCATTTACATCAATGGCCGCAAACAGCTTAAATACCTGGAGTTCGATTGGGCCAAAGCCATGTACGATACGGGTACACTCAACAACAACCGGATTTGGGAAAATGTGGCCCTGTCTAAAGATGGCTTGCGCCTGGCTGCCCTCGTGACTGGCCGGGAAGGCGAAATTGGCATCATCGACTTGACCAGAACCAGCAACAATATCCGTTATCTTGAACTGTACAATCCTTCCTACACGGAGGGCGTAACTACAGGGGATGTTGTAGGTGGCGACGCCTTGGAATGGGATCTCAATAGTGAGACCGTGGTGTATGATGCCAACAATGAAGTGCCACTCAGTGGTTTTGGGACCTACAACTATTGGGACATGGGCCTACTGAATGCCTGGAACAAGAAGACCAACACCTTTGGGGATGGGAAAATTGAAAAAATCTTCACTGGTCTGGAGGAAGGCGAAAACATCGGCAATCCCAGTTTTTCCAAAAACACACCTTATATATTGTCTTTCGATTACATCGTGGACAACAATGGCAATGGTCAGCTGGATGATTCCGACGACTATGAAGTACTGACCACCAATTTGGAAACGGGCGACATTGGTACCGTGTTTGAAAACAGCACCCTTGGTTTCCCCAATTATGCGACCAAAGATGACTTTATCATTTTTGATGCTCAAAACAACGCTGGCGAAGATGTGATTGCCATTGCGCCCCTCAAAGCTGACAAACTCACGCCCAATGCCGGCCCTAGCATTTTTAAAGCGGGTTATGTATTGGGTACCTGGTTTGCCAATGGCCAACGGGTCTTGAGCAGCAATCGGGATGAAGCCTGGCCCGAAGCCAAGATCAAAGTGTATCCAAATCCATTTGGAGATCAAACCCTGGTAGAGTTGGAACTGAACGACAGTCAAACGTTGCGCATGGAAGTGCATGACCTCTTTGGCCGCACGATTCGCCAATATCAGTGGCAGGTAGGTGCAGGAAAAACGCAGCAACGTTTGGATTTGGCAGATTTACCCGCCGGAAATTACCTACTGCGCATCAGTGCAGGTCAAAAAAACACCACTCGGAAGCTGGTTAAATGGTAAAAGGAACGTATAAAAGAAAAAGGTGAAAGTATGGCTTGGCCTGCTTTCACCTTTTTTGTCCTAGAAATTTTTAGCTATACAGCCTTAAACCGCCCCCTACATGATGTTTTATTGCAAAAACTGGCGTTTTTTCAACTTCTTTTCATTTTTAAACTAAGCCAAAAAAAATTTTTGTCGCTTCTGGCCCTTTTACATGAATTTTTATAGCTGAAACGAGCCAAACGGAAAATTATATTCTAAAATACCGCCAATATTAACCATAAAAGATAGGCACACCAATAGTTGGGGTAAAATAGCATCAAAATAGATCAATTTTGGCGTAGCGCGGCCACCCAATGTGGCGTAATTTTGTCCTTGTAAGCACCCAAACACAACTTTTCGATTTTAACCCAAACTTTTTAGTAAACACAAAAACTGTTGTTATGAAGGACATTTTGAAAACTACCGCCCGTCTTGTATTGCTTTCGGTTCTGTTCGTATTGCCATTAGCTATGCAAGCCAAAATCGACAATCCTTTTATCTCCATCAATTCAATTGGAAGCGAGAAAAAAGTAAGTCTGGTACTGAAGAACCTTAAAGGATCAACCACTATCCGCTTGGAAAGTGCTCTGGAAGGGGTTCTGTTGGAAGAAGAAATCACCAACGCTGAATATGCACGGGTCTTGAACCTGAACGAATTGTCTGATGGCAAGTACAAACTAGTGGTGAGCACCGGGCTTCGTGAAACCGAACAACCTATCTCAATCACCAGAACTGGCCTGAGCCTGAACATCAACGATCGGAAGCTGTTTTTTGCTCCTATGGTAAAGACAGCCGGACAATTGCTGGATGTGAGCCTATTGAACAACCAACTGACTACCTTGAAACTCAGAATTGAGGATGCTGAAGGTATTCTGGTATACGAAGATGAGGTACGCAACGTAGTGAAGGTGGAAAAACGTTACAACTTGAGCAAGTTGCCTGCTGGTGAGTACACCGTTGTACTGAATGTTGGCGACAAGGCTTATCTCAAAACAATTCGCAAATAATTCATATTGCGTTAATACATAGGTTCTATCTTTGGGGCATCAGATCTGAAATTTTTTTTCCCCAGAATCTATGTAAAGAGCTTGCGATCTGATGTAGGTTAAGGAAGCTGCAATCTTCGGATTGCGGCTTTACTTTTTTTAGGGCCATTCTATTATAGCTAAAGTCTATTCTTTACCTTTGCCCGCTAACCAATCGATAATCCTATGATCAAAAAGTTTGCATTCAGTCTGCTCTTGTTGGCCGCAGTGAGCGCCTGTAAAAACGATAAAACCGTAAAAGAAGCAGCACCGGAAGAATTGACCACGGAAAAAGCTGCACCAGCAGCCGCTCCGAAAGAAGAAAGTTACCAAAAAGCGGCGCAAATGCAGGAGCTTTACGGCACTTACGTTACCGCCAACTATCCTGACAAAGGCATCTGGAAACAGATCAGCATCAAATATGCTGGTCCTGATCGGGTCAAAGTTGACATTACAGGTAATCCTTTGGATGATGGCCGTCCTTCTTGTGGCATGAGTGACATTGGGTTTTTCCGCAATGGCCGCATCGAAATTCCGATTGAAAAAAAGGAAGACATGGCTGATGCTGACCGCACCCTGATGCTCCTGCAATTGACCGATAAGGACAATATCGCCCTGCGCTCAAAAGGTACCCGTGATCAATACTGGATTGTGTTGTCGCTGTTCTGCAATGTGAATACTACGCTGGCGGACAATTACAAAAGAATCGCAGACTAAGTTAAATCTGCTGATTTTAACCTGCTCCTACGAAAGGCTGCTGTGCAAAATGTACAGCAGCCTTTCGTGTTTTACAACGCGAGTATTTTTATTAACACCTAAATATCAACAATTTACAACCTCTCCATTCAACTTTTCCACCCATTCTGCGCTGGAACGTCAAGCATTCTTTTGGTACTGCACGCCACTTACTACCCCTCTATCTTTGACCCATGATTTTTAATAAAAGAGGATCATTGTTAACGAAGGGTGATTAGCAAGACAGGGAGAGGGGGTTCACAGTCCCCCTCTCCCCTGCTTTACCAAGCGACTCATTTATTTGAAAATCCAGCGATTAGAAAGGTTGTGTAAACAATAGTTTTATGTAAGGCAAGTACAGGCTCATCTTTGATGGGCTTTTTTTTTGACTCGCTATTGCTTCTTTCAAAAAAAACCAGAATATTTGAAGCATCAATTGCTTGCCTTTATTACAATTTCCAACTACAACCTTTTATTAGACAATTTCCATTTGCGCTCAACCTGTCTGCAAACAGGCATTTCTCCGTTCGTTCAACAATGAGAGTATTATGGAAATCATTCAGGATTTGGTTGATCTGGTCAGCCGCAACAAACTCAAATCCATTGAATTGCTAGGGCAAGCCGAGCAAGGTCGCGTTTCAATGGTCAACAGCTTTTATGTAAAAATTGCTTCACGAGAGTTCAGCACCGATGAAGAGGCGGCACAGTACTACTTTAGTGCCGCGCCTACCGATCACGCCTACCGCAAACTCAAAAACCAGCTCAAAAACCGCCTGGTCAACGCGATTTTTTTCATCGACGTCAAACAAGCGGGTTATTCCGACTGGGATCGGGCCTACATCAGCTGCTGCAAGGAATGGGCCGCCGTAAAAATTCTGCTCAATCGAGGCGCCAGCAAAGTAGCAGTGGATTTGGCACTCAAAATTTTCAAACGTGCTCAATACTATCAGTTTTCCGAATTGCTGGTCAACATCAGCAAGATCCTGCGCCTTTATTATTCCACCCGCCAACCCGATGCCCGCAAACTGAAACATTACGACGAATTGCACAACCAATACGTCCAGCTTTGGCAAAGTGAAAACCTGGCCGAAGACTTGTACATCCGCCTGGTGTACAGTCATTTGTTTGATCAAAATGCGGCAACTGAAGCCTCGCCTGCCCGGGCCTATTATGAGCAATTGGCACCTTTGCAGGAACAGCATCGTTCTTACCATTTTTTGCGCCATGTGTATTTGCTCAAAGTAGCGGCATTGATGGGCGAAGTCAATTACGAAGAGGCCGCGCAAGCTTGTGATGAGGCGTTGGTCGCATTGAAGGCGATTGAGTTTGTGCCCAAAGCGGCCTTTTTGACTTTTTTGTACCAAAAACTGGTTTGTTACATTCAGCTCAAAGATTACCCTGCCGGACGGAAAGTAGTGGAAAAAGCACTGGAACTGGAAAAAGAAGGGGCTTACAATTGGTTCAAAAACCGCGAATTGTGCCTGATTTTGGCACTACACACCCACAATTATGCCGAGGCGTACCAGGTTTGGCAATACGCCACCAACCATCCCCTATTCAACTCGCTGGGCAAACGAGCCATGGAAAAATGGAAAATTTATGAAGCCTGGTTGGAATACCTGCAGTTTATTGGCAAACTCCACTCCAGCACAACTACAGCGCCAAGCAAATTTCGACTCACCAAGTTTCTCAACGAGGTGCCCATTTTTTCCAAGGATAAAAAAGGCATGAACATCCCCATTTTAATCATCCAGATTTTGTTCCTCATCGCCCAAAAACGCCACGATGCCGTGATCAGCCGCATGGAAGCCATCGAGCGGTATTGCAGCCGCTACCTGAAACAGGATGAAAATTACCGCTGTAATGTGTTCATTCGGCTGTTGTTGCAAATTCCCAAGGCGCATTTTCATCCACAAACTGTCCTGCCACGGGCGGAACGTTATTTGAAATTATTGGAGCAATATCCGCTACAGATGAGTCCGCAAGGGTATGAGGTGGAAGTGATTCCGTTTGAAGAATTGTGGGGTATGGTTTGGGGGAGTTTGGGGAAACGGCGGGGGTAGGGTTAGATGGTGGAAACTGACGTAGCAGCTTCGAGTGCCCACTCGTGAAGGGTATCTGGGCAAAAATCCAGCCCATTGGGCCAAACCAAGGTTTCTGCCTCAGGGTCAAGTTGAACCTGGGTGAAATAATCTTCTTGTAGCAATTGGGTGAAGGGGCTATCGGGAGTAGTTGCCCAGGTTTGGAGGCGTTCTTTGAAGGGAATAGCGAGGATTTCGCCTGTGTTGTAGCGGACGGTGATGGTGTAGGGTTCTACATGAAGGATTGATTTGATGAGGTGGATCATGTTTATAGTTCTTGCATTTTCTTTAAAAATAACGTGAATTTTGGATTAACTGCGCAAAATGTGCGACTTCTACGAAGTCGTAAAATCTTCAATACCACCATTTTCTACAAATGTGAGACCTCTCCGAGGTCATCAGATCGACTTCGTAGAAGTCGTACATTTGTAGAAATGTTTCAAATGAGTTTTTTACGACTTCGGAGAAGTCGCACAGTATTGATTCTCAATATAATTAATTCAAAATTCACGTAAAAATACAAAACAGTTTTTGGCGCAAAATATTTTTCAAATTTTTCCTAAAAAATCTTTCCGCTTCTGCTGCGCCACTGGCACTTGCGCCCCATCCCGCATCAGGGCATAGCCCCCGTCCTTGCGCACAAAGGAAACCACAAAATCCAGGTTGACCAACCAGGACTGGTGGGTGCGAAAAAAACCGTGCGGGCTAAGCAATTCTTCAAACTCCTTTAAGGTTTTGGCGACCAAGACAGGAGCCTGGTCGCCAACCTTAACGTGGGTATAGTTGCTGTCGCCTTGGCAATAAGCGATTTGGGCAATTTCTACAAAATCGATCCGCTCGGCAGATGGTAGCGCAATCCGCGCCGCTCGGGGATTTTGCCCCAAGTGGCTCAGCAGTACATCTATTTGTTGCTGAAAACTGCGCCCTTGCAGGCGCTCCCGTGCTTTGCGCACTGCAGCCTGCAAATCGGCAATATCCAGGGGTTTGAGCAGGTAATCTAGCGCCGAATATTTGATGGCCCGCAGGGAATAATGGTCAAACGCGGTGACAAAAATGACTTCAAAATTGTAGCCCTTCAAAGCATCCAATAATTCAAAGCCATTGCCGCCGGGCATTTCGATGTCGAGGAAAATCAGCTCGGGTTGATAAGCTCGAAAGTGCTCCAGGGCTTCTGCGACCGTAGTTGCCTTCGCCAACACCTGCACTTCGGGGCAGTATTTGGCCAGTAGCAGGCGTAGGTTTTCCAGATTATTCTGCTCATCGTCGACTAGAATGGCTTTCATGGTATTGGGTTATTGGGGGATGTTGATGAGGATACGAGTACCGGGCTGTTTTTCATTTTGCTGACGATCAATGACTTCTAGGGTGATTTTTTTGCGCAAGCGCAAATTCAACAAACGAATCCGTTCCGCGCTCAGACCCATGCCGTGTAGTTTGGGAGCAAAGTCAGGGGTATTCTTTTTCTGCTCCTGACTTGCCTTGATGCCCTGGCCATTGTCAGTGATTTCACAACGCAGGTTTTTGCCCTGCTGGTGAATCCAAACTTCCAATTTAGGCTGCCCCGGATGCTCACGCAAGCCGTGCAAAATAGCATTTTCCACATAAGGTTGCAGCAACATGCTCGGAACCTCGGTGTTGAATACATCAATGTTTTCGGCCACTTTGATGGTGTACTCAAAAGGGCTGCGCAAGGCTTCCAATTCACAATATTGCCGCAGGTGCGCCAACTCCTCTTCCAAACTGATGTAATCCTGCTCCGAATGGTACAGGGTATGCCGCAAGAGTTTGGAAAATCCACTAAGGTAACGATTGGCCCCCTCCTGATCGTTGCGATTGACCAGGGATTGAATGGAGGCCAGGGCGTTGAAGAGGAAATGGGGATTGAGTTGGGCCCGGATGCCGCGTAGGGCGAGTTGGGCTTGTTGGCGTTGGCGGCGGATGCGGCGATTGCGGAGAAAGAGAAAAATAATCATCAGGAAAAGAGTAGCTCCAGAAGCGATGGCAAAATAAAAGATTTCTTCGGCGGTCAATGCACCTGATTTGGGCAGATAAAAATGCCAGGGGAGGTTGTAGATGGTATTGTCTGCCTCTTGCGTCGGGAAATCAAAGGCATAAAGAAAGTGGGTTCGATGAGGCTTACTGTATAAAATCTCCAGTATCTTTTCCTGATGTGTTACTGGATCTTCTACAAATACATCATAGCTCTGGGTATTTTCCCCTTGCTGGGGAAAGAATTGATTTTCATACACCCGTTTGATTTTGAATCGATGGCCTTCCCAAAAAAGCGCCTGGGCATTCATCTTGATTTTGTGGTCATTGTGCAAAATTACCGGTTTTTTCTCACCAGTTTCTCCATAAAATCCCAAATAGGTTTTTTGAAAATATTTCGGCAAATGAGTACTCTGGTTAGGTCGTTTTTTGGTAAAAATGATTGGTGGTAAGCCAAATCCCCAGCCCCAATTCATATAATGATAGATCAGAGTATCTTTGCGCAACTCGAGAAGAAAGGTATTGAACGGAGAGTTTCCATCTCCTGAAAATGTAAAGCGTCCATTTGCCTCCCAAAGGCTATTCAATCGATAAAATTCTATGTAGAAAACTTGGTCAGTTTTCAATAAGATTCCATCCGGGTGAATAACCATTCTTTTCCCCTCTGATGAAGGTGTTTCATTTGAACTGCTCATCCAGACTCCAACGAGAGAATCGGGAAAGGAATTTAGCTTTTTCGCCTTAGACACCCAGTCTCCGCTGATTTGTTTTATCGGCGTCCCAATGTGTTTTTGGTAATCTTTAGGCGCTGGCGTGGCAATGACTTTACTGCACATTAATGCGTGGTCATAGAACTCCTGAGGCGTTTGGGCGATGCTATTCCAACGTTTTAAAACGATAAAATCGCGAAAATCCCCGGTTATCGTAGGCAAAAAAATGGCTATTGCATCAGTACGAATTTTGAGGGAATCATAACCCATCGGGATAATTTCTAAATCAACCGGTTCTTCGTGAAATCTGAAAGTGATGCTTACCCAAAGGGTGTCACCCCGCTTTTGGATTTTTTGATACGGCCAAGTTTGGTTGTCGCGGTCCACTCCAAATTCTTGGAAATCCAGCCAGAAGTCTTTTTCAGCAAAATGCCATCGCCCTTTAACTTCGTTAGGCACATTTACTTTCGGCCAGAATACTTTTCCAGCTTGGGCAAAAATAAGGTTCGGCAATATCCCCAAGCCGACTAAAACCAGCAATTTTAGCTTAATTCCAATCATGTCCTTTTCTTTTCCATAAAACTCCGGCTATTCCCATCCAATTTTTTTTCACTTTATACCTTACCCTCATCCATTGAGTATTCCCCCCATTTCATTGAGCCCCTAAAATACAAAAGACATCCTCGCCAAGTCCAAACTTCACAAAGATCTCCAAAGGAAGTATCTCCAAAGCCAAAATTCCTTAGCTTTGGAAACCATCATTTGAAGGCCCTACAAAACCAAAACACATGCGTCACAAGCTGATCTACCTTCTGCTCCTGCTATTCGCTACGCACAGCATAGCCCAAAACCCTGACCAATTCAACCCCGCCACCACCCTCTACTACACCGCCCCGGCCCAAAAATGGGAAGAAGCCCTGCCCATCGGCAACGGCCGCATTGGTGCGATGGTTTTTGGTAAAAACGGCGAGGAGCGCATCCAGCTCAACGAAGAAACCTACTGGACGGGTGGGCCATATTCCACTGTGGTCAAAGGTGGTGCTGCAGTTTTACCCGAAATCCAGCAACTCGTTTTTGCGGGCAAGATGCTCAAGGCGCACAACCTCTTTGGCCGCCGCCTGATGGGTTACCCGGTAGAGCAGCAGAAATACCAGAGCCTGGCCAATTTGCACCTCTTTTTTCCCGAAAACGGAACGATGAGCGAGTACAAACGCTGGCTGGATTTACAAACGGGCATCAGCGGCGTTTCCTACCGCATTGGAGAGGTGACTTACCGCCGCGAAGCCTTTGTTTCGGCCCCCGATCAGGTGATGGTGTTGCGCATTACGGCCAGCGACCAAAAGATCAGTTTTAAAGCCAACCTGCGTGGCGTGCGCAATCCCGCCCATTCCAACTATGGCACCGATTATTTCACCATGGACCCCAATGGCCAGGATGGACTCGTGCTCAAAGGCCGATCCTCCGATTACCTCGGCATTGCTGGGCAAATTCGCTTCGAAGCTCAACTCAAAGTAGTCGCTGAAGGGGGAACAGTACGCACCGACGACGCCGACCTTTGGGTGGAAAATGCCCAGGCCGTCACCCTCTACTTTAGCGCCGCCACCAATTTTGTCAACTACCACGACGTCAGCGCCGACCCACATTCCAAGGTAGAAGCGGTGTGGAAAAACCTGCAAGGCAAAACCTACCCTCAAATCCAGGCCGCTGCCCTCAAAGACCACCAGCAATACTTCCAAAGGAGTAACCTGCAACTGGAAAATACCCAGCAATCTTTTTTGCCCACCAACGAGCGGATGCTCAGCATTCAAACCGCACCCGACCCCAGTCTGGCCGCCTTGTGTTACCATTTTGGCCGTTACCTTCTGATCGCCTCCTCCCGCCCCGGCACCCAACCCGCCAACCTACAAGGCATCTGGAACAACGACATGAATCCCGCCTGGGACTCCAAATACACCACCAACATCAACACCGAGATGAACTACTGGCCCGTCGAAACGGGCAACCTCGGCGAGTGCCTGGAACCACTCACCAAAATGGTCAAAGAGCTGGTGGACCAAGGCACCCAGGTAGCTCGCGAACATTACGGCTGTCGGGGTTGGGTCTTTCACCAAAACACGGACCTCTGGCGTGTCGCGGCCCCCATGGACGGCCCCACCTGGGGTACCTTCACCACGGGCGGTGCCTGGCTGTGTACCCACTTGTGGGAGCATTACCTGTTCACCCAGGATCGGGAGTATTTGCGGGAGGTTTACCCCTTGCTACAAGGTTCGGTGCAGTTTTTTATGGATTTTTTGGTGGAAACGCCGGATAAAAAGTGGCTGGTGACCAATCCTTCCACTTCCCCAGAAAACTTTCCGGCCAGCCCTGGTAACCAACCTTATTACGATGAGGTGACCGGGATGATGCTGACGGGCACGACCATTTGTTACGGCTCTTCGATCGACATGCAAATTTTGGCCGACCTGTTTGGCTACTACACGGAAGCAGCAGCGGTTTTGCAAGTAGATGCCGAATTTGCCGCCAAAGTCGCCGCTGCCCGCAAACGCCTCCCACCGCCCCAGATCGGCAAAGATGGTGCCTTGCAGGAATGGACCGAAGACTGGGGGCAATTGGAAAAAGCCCATCGCCATTATTCCCACCTCTACGGACTTTACCCAGGCAAGGTGATTTCGAGCTGGCGCACTCCGAACTTGGTGGAACCAGTCAAAAAAGTGCTGGAACAACGTGGAGACGAAGCCTCTGGCTGGTCGCGTGCTTGGAAAATGTGCCTTTGGGCCAGGTTGTACGATGGCAATCGATTGGAAAAAATCTTCAAGGGCTACCTGAAAGACCAGGCTTATCCGCAGCTTTTTGCCAAATGTTATACCCCCATGCAGGTGGACGGTTCTTTTGGTGTAGCGGCAGGTGTGGTGGAAGCCCTGGTGCAATCCCACGAAGGTCGGATTCACCTCCTGCCTGCCTTGCCTACGGCCTGGGCTAGTGGCCGGATGGAAGGAGTTTGCGCCCGTGGCGGTTTCCAATTGGATTTTACGTGGCAAAATGGGAAGGTACAGGAATTGCGGGTTTTGTCGAAGGCAGGTCTGGAATGCCGGGTGCTGCCAGGTAAAGGTGCTTTTCAGGTGAGCCAAAATGGGAAAAAAATCAAGACTCAATTGCTGGAGGATGGGTCTTTAAGTTTTGCTACGGAGAAGGGAAAGGCTTATGTGCTGAAGCCGATGTGAGGCCACAAAACAAATGTTAAAAAATTTGGAGGGAAGTGTTTAAGTCTTGCGAATGTATTTTGTTTTTGGTATTTTTGAATTAACCACCAAAACAATATACATCAAAACAAACACTTAACCTTCAATGCCATGCAATTAAATAAGACAATTATAGGCTGCTGCATGCTACTGTGCATTTTACAGACTGGGCTCGCTCAGGTATCGCCTAAGACCTTTGTTTTTGAATACACTGAACGGAACCAAGCTGCTTCGGTAACTGAAAAAGAAGAATTCAGAAAAAAAATTCAATCCGGCTTGCCCAATGGGGAAGGTCGAGAGGACGTTATCTTTGCGATGCTTGCAGACTCAACACGAAGCATTATCTATCGAAAGTCGGACACGACGCTAACCCTGCTTTGGCATGATGGCATTTTTTCAGATAAGGTAGGCATCGCATTTGGGGAAAAAAATGGACTTATCAACCTAAAAAATGGTAAAACCAGTTTTATGGATCTCCGGATCATGCAAAAAACGGTTGACAATAGTTTAGGCAAAGGTTTAATCACTATTGAAGATTGGCGCAAAAAAAATGAAAACATCAAAAAAGTAAAGAACAAGGAAAAAGTTGGTGAATATATTTGTGAAGTTTGGGATGAATTTTTCCCGCAGTACAATTTCTCAATCAGGTATTGGATGCTGCCCGCTGAAAAGATTAAATTCCCACTGCCACCTGGTCAAGGGCGTTTTTTTTACTGGGGAAATTTGATTGTAAAATCTACAAGCCATTCCACTCAGCTGTTTGAACACACTGAAATCATGGAATTAAAACGCATAGATTCACTCGATCATTTTTCCATCCAGCAAAAAATCAATGAACTTTTGGCCACCCACAATGGCTTGAATCGCTCCTATGCCAATTTGCCCGAAAACCAATCCCTGAGCAAGGATAGTTTGATCGAAGGGCAATTGTTGCCCGGTTTTGCCTTTCGCTCCATTGATGCGGGTCGAAGCATTCCGGTTGATTCCATTTGTTCAAAAGCAGCCTATACCTTGATTGACATTTGGGCTTCCTGGTGTGGCCCTTGCGTCAAAGCCTTTCCTGAGCTACAAAAACTCAAGGATGATTTTCCCGGTCTACAAATCATATCCCTCAATTATGCGGATACCGATTTTAATAAGGTGCAAAAAGTACTGGATAAAAATGAACCTGGCTGG
This sequence comes from Saprospiraceae bacterium, assembly GCA_027488855.1. Classification (GTDB taxonomy): domain Bacteria; phylum Bacteroidota; class Bacteroidia; order Chitinophagales; family Saprospiraceae; genus Haliscomenobacter. The sequence goes on along the minus strand of JAIYAV010000387.1, from coordinate 13,140 downwards.
CCTCAAGGTTTCGCCTCCCACCAATTGCACGACCTGATCAACACCGAACAAGCCTATCCGACGATGTTGCTCCTGGATCGGGATCGCAAGATTGTACAACTGGGTAAACCAGATTTGAGCTTGGAGCAGATTCGCACTTTTTTGGAAGAAAAACTAAAATAAACAATATGAGAACCTTAGCCATAGTATGCATCATGATTGGGCTGAGCCATTGCTTGAGTGCCCAGGCATTTGAGGGTATTTTGGAGTACACCGTCATTTTTAAAAACGACCCTGAATACCACAAAAAGACCCTGGAAGGATTTAAAAACCTTGGCTGGTCTGAAGAAGCCATTAAGCCCTTCCGTGCGGATTCACTCCGCCTGCGTTATTACATCAAAGGCGACAGTGTTTGGACTGAAAAATATTACAATAACGAAACCACAATATCGAATATCGATTTTCAAGCTGGATTTCAGGCAGAAGTAATTAACCTAGCGAAAGGAAGCCGATTGGTTCTTGGCAAAACCAAGGAAATTGAAGATCTTTTTGAAAATTATACCGATGACCCCAACTGGCGGGATAAAATCAAAGTCAGTTCCTGGTTCAAAAAGGACTATTCAAAACTCCAACGTTTGCCCAAGTTGAAGGAAAAAATCCTGGGTTACAAGTGTATGGCCTATGAGCTTCCTAGTTCAAATCCTGAACTGGGCGGAACGGACCTTTATTGGCTCACGGAAGAGATACCTTATACAAAGGAGCAAGTTTTGCCCTACCACCTCAACACCCTTTTTGCGCCACAAGGTATGATCTTCAGAACACTCTATACCTCACCCAACATGGGTTCCGAGCGGATCCTGCGCCGGATTGTTCCAGGCCCCATTGCCCCCATTTTGCCACGCCTGCGCAGTCTTGATTTTGGCACCTTGGACAGTTTACAGTATGCCGATGAACGACTCAATCAACACCTGCAAGGGAAAGTTTTGGAACAAAATCCGATCGCGCCTGATTTTTCATTTTACCCCATCCAATCCAAAACTCCGATGAATTTGTACAGCAAAAAAGACCTGGGCAAGTTTCTGCTCCTGGATTTGTGGGGCACCTGGTGTGGGCCTTGCCTGAGGGAAATGCCCAAAGTGCGGGCTTTTCAGGAAGAACATGCTGCGGTGTTGGAAGTCATCAGCCTGAACAGTGGAGACAATCGAGCCGAACATGTGGAAGGTTTTATCAAAAAGTACAACATGAATTGGCCCCAGGCCTATGCAGGAAATTTACTCAAGGCTTTTTTAAACCCCAAAAAAAGTGTGCCTTATGCCGTGTTGCTTGACTCAGAGATGAAGGTGCGCTGGACGGGGAATCCGGCAGGGAATTGGGAGAAAATTGAGGGGATTATTCGGGGGAATTGACACAAGGATCTCATTTTTTTTACAGTTACCACAGCGACATATTTTTATCACAAAGAAAAAAAAGAGGGCACAAAGGACACAAAGACCGTCAACGTCTAACTCTGTGTCCTTTGTGTCCTCTTTTTTTTCTTTGTGTTTACAAAATGTCACTGTGGTAACAAGCTCTGAGCCCTTACACCCCGAATTTCTGCTTCAAGTACCCAATTGCCATCCCATACGCCTCTTTCGACAGCGCCTCATCGTATTTAGGGTTACTTGGATTGGAGAAACCATGCACGCCAGGGAAAATTTTGTATGTCAGACTTTTACCCGCCGTTTTCATATTGGCAGCAAAGTCTTCGATGACTTTTTTGGAGATGTATTCTTCGGTGGCGAAAAGACCCAACACATCGGTGTTCAAGGTTTTGAGTTTTTCCACATCCTGTACAGGCATGCCGTAGTACATCACGGAACCAACCGTTTGTTTGCCGCCCAGGATGGCCGACTTCAAGGACCAGCCGCCGCCGAAGCACCAGCCTACATTGGCAATTTTGGCTTTTTTGCCCGCCATCATCACCGCACCTTTCACGATGCTCTCCAGGCGAGCTTCCTGCACGCCGCGCATGAACGCCCCAGCCTCTTTGGGGTCAGCAGTCACTTTGCCATCGTACATGTCCAGCGCGATCACGTTGACCGAGCCACCCAAATCGTTGTAAAAAATATCCGATTGGCGCTTGATGTAGTCGTTCATGCCCCACCATTCCTGGTACACAAACAACCACTTGTTCGATTTTTTCTTGGCCTTAATCATGTAGCCGTTTGCCGTTTTCCCATCAGGCGTTTTGAAGCTGACACTGCTGCCCATTTCGGCATAATCCAGCGGCAGTGGTGCCGGATGCAAGGCTACAAACTTGGGATCATCAACAAAAGCGGCCATACCGTCGCCAGTGCTGTGGCACATCGGCATGGGTGCCTCGATTGGATTGACCAGGGCTACCCGGCGCTGCATGGGTTGAAACACCGTCAGCAAACTCATGATAACCGAGAGGGAGGAGAGGATGAAGTAGTTCATTTTGGTTTTGTTAGTGAAAAGTGATTAGTGAAAAGTGAAAAGCAATTGCACCATCACTGTTCCACTGCGCACGATTTGGTGAAAACATCAAAATTAGGTTATGGGTTTAGGTTATTTTTCACTTTTCACTATTCACTTTTCACTAACAAAAAGCTTCCGCTGCTGCGAATCAAAGAACGTTGATCCAGCAAATGGTAAAAATAAGTGCCATTGCTCAGGGTGGGTTTGAGCTGGATGTGCTGTTTGACTTGGCCACTCGGTGCGCTGATGCGTTCCAAACCGACCATTTGGCCTTGCGTGTTGTAAATCAGGAGGTCCCAATTGGCTGCTTCGGTTTTGTCAAATTCCAGGTAGAACTCACCGGGGCTGGGATTGGGATACAATTTTGTTTGTACCGACAATTCTTTCACATCTGGCAAATCTGTTACCAAGCCACGCACGGGGTTGATGCTGCGGGTGACCCGAGCCAGGGTGTCATTGCGCACCGTTGCGCTCAGGATAGCAGTGGCAAACCGAGCGCCGTAAAAATTATAAGAAGTATTTCGACGAACTGCGTTTTGTTGTAAGCCCAATGCCCCCAGCAGCAGGCCGGGAGCTGGCCCTCCTGAGAGGTAGAAGCTATCCCTGGATAACTCAGCCGTTTCCACCAAAAGCACCGCAAAATCCAACGCACTGCCACCCTTGGGGTTGCGCATGCGCAAGGTACCCCAGCCCATGGTGGAGTCGCGTTTAAATTCGTTGGTGACCACTTGACCGGGCGCACGGGTCAAACCCACCAGCGCAACCGTCAATTGAAAATTGATCACATTGCGGTACCTCCAGGTTTGTTTGCTTGTAGCCGTGAGCGGGAATTTGTAATAATAAAGCGGGTTATTGCTGTAATTGTCCACTTTGGTGAACAGCACTACTGAGTCCGTTGCAAAACCAGTAAAGCTCCGCAATGAAAAACGTCCTCCAGCAAAAATGGTACCCTGGATGGAGTAGCCATCATCGGCATAGCGCTCGAACTGGTAGTTGTTGTTGACCCGAAAAGGGCCAAAGGTATAGGTGGCAGTATAGACACCTGTTGAATTGGGGAAGATGCCAAAAGGATTCTCAACAGAAGTAACAAAACGACTGGGTGCCACGGCGGAATCCTGCAAGCTAGAATAATCCCAAAACTGGTTGTTCCCTCCTTTGGGCAATTGAAACCCCTTGCGCTGCATTCCCTGGGTGAGGATGGTATCGGCCCGATTGCTCGAAACCGAAAAATCGTTGCGCGTCAAGGAAATTTGGGCTTGCGTGCTGCACAGCAGGCAAACAAAACAAAGGCTCAAGTAAAGTTTTTGGGTCATCTTGGATGGTGTTAGCATGAGCACGAGGCTCATTAGGCTTTTGGGAATAATGAGTTATTTTGCGTGAAAAACATAAAAATAGGGCTCATCTACGTTTTCGTACACCCCTTTCAATTTCACTTCCTTGCCCGCCTTTTGTAGTGCGTTCACCAAATCAGTTTCAGTTGAAACGCGAAGTCCATTGACTTCGGTGATGATGAAATCGGGCTTGAGGTTGGTCCGATCAATGGTGCTGCCGCGCAACACACTGGTCACTTTTATTCCTTTATCCAATTTCAGGATTTTGCGCTCACGCGCACTCAACGGGCGGACTTCCATCCCGAGTTTTTGCAAATAATTTACATCATCGCCCTTCACGATACTGGTGCGGTTGCTGCGGTTTTTGAGGGTTACTTTCGCCACTGATTTTTTGCCATTGCGAACGTATTCCACTTTGAGTACATTGCCCGGAGAATACCGGCCTACTTGTTCCTGCAATTCGGGCATGGTGGCCGTTTTTACTCCATTTACCCGCAAAATGACATCGTCTCTGCGCAATCCTGCATCGGCGGCACCACTACCCGGCGTTACCCCGGTGATGTGTACGCCTTCAACGTTGTTGAGCCCCAGGTCCTTGGCTAGTTCGCTGTTGACATCTTCAATTCGGATGCCAATGAGCCCGCGTTGCACGATGCCGTAGTTTTTTAAATCGCCGATGACCTTGCGTGCCAGGTTTGCGGGTACGGCAAAAGAATAACCTTCATATTGCCCGGATTGGGTTAAAATGGCGGTATTGATGCCAATGAGTTCACCTTCGGTGTTAACCAGCGCGCCGCCGCTGTTGCCAGGATTGACGGCAGCGTCGGTCTGAATAAAAGATTCGATTTTATCCTGGGCATCCAGTACATCAATGCTGCGGCCTTTGGCGCTAACAATGCCGGCGGTCACCGTGGACTCCAAATCAAAGGGATTGCCTACGGCAAGTACCCACTCCCCTACCTGTACCGAATCGGAATTGCCAAAGGTCAAAAATGGCAGATTGTCCGCTTCTACTTTAATCAGTGCCAAATCCGTGGAAGGGTCGCTGCCGATCAGGGTAGCGCTCAGTTCACGGTTGTTGCTGAATGAAACGCTGATTTTATCTCCATCTGCCACCACGTGGTGATTGGTCACGATGTAACCGTCTTTGGAAATGATCACCCCCGAACCAGAAGCACCCCGTTGAGGATGCCGCTCGCGACCGAACAAATCGTCAAAGGATAAACCATCCCCACCACCTGTATTCACACTTTGAATATTCACCACCCCAGGCGTGGCAATACCTGCTGCTTTGGTGAATTCAGTAGGTGCTGCCGAGAGGGTTCTTGGCGCATTACCCGTGGTAATCCCATCCTGTGCTACATTACGCGACAAGTACGATGTGGCATTGGGTTCACGTATAATGACTTCCCGAGGTTTTTCCAGCAAACGATAAATGGCGACTGCCAACAAGGCGCTACACAAGGAAGCCAGTACAGTCGGAAGATATTTTTTCAACATGTGGTGATTTTATAAGGGGCGATAACTTATTTTTACCCCATTACTAAGTGGCTACACTTTGCAAAATCTAACATTTTAGCAACTTTTGCAACTTTTACAAAATTTAGCACCTTATAAAAGAACGAGAAAAATAAATGTGCAATATGCAAGGCATACCATTTCACAAATACCAGGGGGCTGGAAATGATTTTATCATGATCGACCAGCGCGATCAGCAGTGGATCGCACGCGAAGACCAGGCTTTGGTAGAACAACTTTGTCATCGTCGTTTTGGCATCGGTGCCGATGGATTGATTTTGCTACAAAACCACCCTGACTACGATTTTGAAATGGTTTATTTCAATGCCGATGGCCGAGAAGGCAGCATGTGTGGCAATGGTGGGCGTTGTACGGTGGCTTTTGCCCATCAATTGGGTGCCATTGGGAATACTTGCCACTTTCTGGCGGTAGATGGCCCCCACGATGCCGTGATCAATAATCCGGAATGGGTGGAACTAAAAATGATCGATGTGACACATGTAGAAGAGGGCAGCGATTTTTACTACCTCAATACTGGGTCACCCCACTATATTGCTTTTGTGGAAGAAGTGGGCGATGTTGATGTGGTGCAAGCGGGTCGGGCGATTCGGTACAACGATCGTTTTCGGGCAGAAGGCACCAATGTGAATTTCACCCAAATCACTGAGCAGGGCCTCAGCATTGCGACCTACGAGCGCGGCGTGGAGGATGAAACCCTGGCTTGTGGTACGGGAGTAACCGCTGCTGCGCTGGCCTACCACTTGAAAAAAGGTGGAGCGCTGGGATCAAGTGAAGTGCCGATTAAAGTGAAAGGTGGTGAAATGGCGATCCGTTTCACGGCGACTGAGCAGGGTTTTACGGATGTGTGGTTGTGTGGCCCGGCAAAGCTGGTTTTTGAAGGGGAAATATAGCCTAGCAGCCGAAAATGAATACCCCTGAGGTGTCTCTTAGATGTCTTAAATGGTGAAAAAACAAGCGGCGTAGCCGCACGAAAAATTCTCTTTTTTACCAATTAGACAATTTTAATTGAACCATCTAAGACATCTCAGGGATATCTCAGGGACATCTCAGGAATGATGCACATATGAAAACCCGACGAAGTCGGAAATTATTCTTCCTGAAAAACCAAGACTAACTCCAAACCCTTTCCTCGTTGTGCCCGTCTTATTTTGTCAAACAAAAGACTTTCGCGGCATTGGTATGCATCGCAGAATATTCTATATTTGTGCCGCATCCCTCCGCAGCCATACTAATCACCAAATTTTATAAAATGCGGAACAAACTATCTACCCTGTTCACCTTCGTGTGCTTCCTGTTTAGCCTCAGTTGGCTGAGCGCCCAAACGATTCGTGACATTGAAATTGACCCAGCACAACCCGTTGCAGGTCAAGCTTTCACTGTTAAACTAAAAGGAGATTTTCCCAATGCCTGTTACAGCCTGAGCTATCAAGGGGCCACAGTTTCGGCGGGGAACAACCTCAATCTCTATTTCAATGTGATCCAAAGTGCCGGACCTTGTGCACAGGTGACCACGCCCTTTACCTTCACCCGTACTTTTCAAGGGCTGAACTACCCAGGAAATTATTGCCTGAAGTTTTATGGCGGACTGAATGTCAACACCACGGATAGCCAATGCTTCCAAGTTCAAGCTGCATCAGCACAGGGCACCATTTGTGACATCAACATTCCCACGATTTCCTGTGGCAGCAACATCAGCGCCAACAACAATCTGGAGCCCAACCGCCTCACTTTGTACAATTGCTCCGGCTACGAATCGGATTTGTACAGTGGCGAAAAGGTCTATCGCCTGGAGGTCAGCGAATACTCGGAAGTTCGCCTGGACATGAAAATCCTGGACAACTGGATCGATCTGGACATGTTCTTGATCAGAGATGTTTGTGATCCTAAAAAGCCTTATTACAAGGTGGACAAAAAGGATTGCATCACCCAGGCCTGGATTCCACAAGACAACCACAAAGAGAGAAAAATCGTTGCCAAACTGGAGGCGGGAACCTACCTGGTGGTCATCGACGGCGAAACCAATTACGACCGGGGTCGCTTTACCCTGAACGTAGAATGTGGCTTCCAGGACCTTTGCGGCAAAGCCCTTACTGTCAAATGTGGTGAAAAACTACAAAACCAAAGCACCATTGGTGGCCGCAACGACGTATGGCGTTACACTTGTGGTTCTGGGGTATTTGATTCAGAAGGCAACGACCGGGTGTACAAGATCAAATTAGACAAAGCCAGCAAGTTGTTTGTAGAAATGAACATCCTCACTCCTGGTCAGGACATGAATTTGACGCTGGTCAAAGGTGAGATTTGCTCAGATGTAAACCAAACCATCAATACCGTTGAAGCGCCATTCTGTTTGGGCAGAAGCCCGGAATCTGGCACTGGCAGCAATCGCCGCACCATCCTCCAAGACTTACCTGCTGGTACTTATTACGTAGTGGTGGATGCCCGCATGGCGATGACCCAGGGCAATTACCACATCAGTTTCAACTGTGACCCCGTACCCTGCAACCTGAGTGTAGTGCCCAATGTACTGGACTTTACTGGCAATGGAGCCCCTAAAACCCTGACCATCAAAGCTTCCAAAGCCTGGAGTAGCGAACCAACGGTAAGTTGGGTAGAACTGTCGCCTCGAACAGGAACTGGCAATGGCAGCACCAAAGTAAGTGTCATTCGTAAGGACGACCCCGGCAGCCGCCAGGAAATTCTCACTTTCACTTGTGGCAGCGAAACCCAAACGGTATTGCTCACCCAAGGTGGAGCTTGCTCCAAACCCAATGCGAACTTTACGGTCAGCAAAAATGGTAGCCGGGTAATTGTGACCGCACAAGCCCAAGATAGTGCCACTTATACCTGGGACTTTGGCAGTGGCCTGGTGACCAGTGCCGCAGTAGATACCGTCAATTTACCCAATGGCCCGCAGCGCATTTGTTTGACGGTGACCAGTCCTTGTGGAACGGCTACTACCTGTCAATTGGTAAAAGTTTTTGGCTTTACCAGCGCCGAAATTGCTACGATTGAGCAACCTAAGCAGCTGTTGCAACCCCGCTTGTATCCCAACCCAAGTCGGGGCGAAACTTTCCTGGAATTCGAATCAACCCAAACTGGTCAAGCCCTGATTCAGGTATTTGACCTGAGTGGCCGCGAAGTCAGCAAAAGTTTATCGGTGCAAATGGTACCAGGCATCAACCAAAACAAACTGTCGGTAGATCACCTTCAAAAAGGAGTGTATCTGGTCAGGGTAAAACTGCCGGAATTGAGTTGGACGGAGAAGTTGCTGGTGGAATAAAATGAAAAATGAAAAATGAAAAATGAAAAATGAAAAATGAAAAATGAAAAATGAAAAATGAAAAATGAAAAATGAAAAGTAAGTACACCAATAGTTTTTCAACTGTTTTATGCGATTTATTTGCATAAAAGTTTGGATTGGAGAAGGAGGTGCACTTTTCGCTTTTCATTTTTCATTTTTCACTTTTCACTTTCTATAGTAACCTCTTCTGCACGAATGCCATCAAAGCCCTGACCTTTGGTGTATAAGGCGGGAACAACACACTTAGTGTCCCAAAATTCCGTTTCACCACCGCCTTCTCATTCGAAAAAGCGACAAAGCCGTGAAAGCCCATGTATTTTCCAATCCCACTGTTGTTCACCCCACCAAAAGGTAGATTCGGGTTCCCGAAACCCAACATGTAGTCATTGATCACTGTACCACCCGCCGAAGTGTTGGCCATGATGTAGTTGATAAAGCGTCGATTGCGTGCTCCTATGTACAAGGAGAGTGGTTTTGGCCGTTTGCGGATGATTTTGACAGCCTCCTCGGGGCTCGAAAAGGGTAAAACGGGCAGGATTGGCCCGAATATTTCCTCCTCCATAATCGACATGTCGTCGCTGATATTGCCCAGGAGGGTCGGTGGCACAAACAATTCGGCTTCGTTCCAGGTACCTCCCAGCAACTCCACCGCTCCTTTGTCGATGGCATCATCGTACAAGCGCCGCAAACGCTGGTAATGCCGCTGGTTGACGATGCGGCAATAATCAGGATTGTTGATCAGGGTGGTGGGATCTGTATAGAGGCGCTTCAGGGATTTTTCAAAAGCAGTGACGAATGCGTCCATTTTGGCACTGTGCACCAAGGCATAATCAGGCGCGATGCAGGTTTGGCCATTGTTGAGGCATTTGCCCCAGGCCAGGTTGTAGCTCAATGTATCAATGGCAGCGGATTCGTCCAGAATGGCCGGAGATTTCCCCCCTAGTTCCAGGGTCACTGAGGCCAGATTTTTGGCAGCGGCAGCCATCACGACTTTGCCAATCTGCGGACTTCCGGTAAAAAAGATATGGTCAAAAGGCAATTCCAACAAAGCAGCAGCCAAACTTGCATCCCCTTCCAATAAGGCAACTTCTTCCTCAGGGAATAATTTTTTGATGGCCTGCGCCATAAACGCAGCCGTATGCGGAGTCAATTCCGAGGGTTTGATGATGGCCGTATTCCCGGCGGCGATCGCATAAACCAGCGGGGAAAAAGTAAGATTGAAGGGGTAATTCCAGGGAGAAATGATCAGGCTCACTCCTTTGGCTTCGTATTCGATGTAAGAAGTAGTGCCCAACAAAGTAAGCGGAGTCGGCACTTTATGCGGGCGCATCCAACGGCGCAACTCGCGTCGGGCATGCAGGGCATGGCTTTTTACGACGGAGATTTCGGACAACATCACCTCTACTTCGGCCTTGCGGAAGTCCTGATAAAGGGCATCCTTTAGCCCTTGCATTTCCTGTTCGTCGTCCATAAAACGGATGAGGCGATTCAGGCGGTCGATGCGCTCAGCAGGACTAGAGTTGGCCAGCTCAGGAGCGTATTGTTGTTGCTTTTCAAAAAGGGCTTGGATGTCTATTTTGCTGGCGGTGATGGTGTCCATTTGATGCAGAAATTATTTGAATTTTTCAATGTCGTACCCTTTCATGATCGTATCCTCGTAATTGCTGGGCATCAGGCGGGCAATGCTGTCCATGTAGCGGGCGTCTTTGCCAACCAAGACCCGTTTTTCCTTGCGCTGAATGCCTAGGATGATGCGTTTGGCGGCATCGGCAGCGCTGGTTTTGGCCATGCGGTCGAAGATGTCCGAAAATTTATTGAGGCGTGCAGTTTGATTGGTGTCAATGTTGCGGATGATGTTGGTTTTGATCCCCCCTGGGTGTACACAAGTTACCCTTACACTCGTTTTGGCCAATTCCTGGCGCAGCACCTCGGTAAATCCACGCACTGCAAACTTGGCGGTTACGTAGGCACCTTGATCAGGGTAGGCTGAAATGCCAAAAATGCTGGAAACATTGACCAGTGCAGCTTCGGGTCTTTCTTTTAAAAAGGGGATAAAGGCTTTGGAGCCATAAATCACCCCCCACATGTTGATGTTGATCACTTTTTCAAAAAGCTCGTAGGAGGTACTTTCGATTTTTTGCTGCAAGAGCGAAATCCCCGCGTTGTTGATGACGATGTCAACGCCGCCAAAGCGGTTCACCGTTTCCTGGGCGAAATGGTACATCTCCGTACGATCGGCTACACTAAAGGCACGCCCAGCTACTGTCCCACCTTGGGCTTCAACGAGCTGAACGGTTTCTTGCAGGGTTTCTTCATGCCAATCGTTGAGTACAACACTTGCTCCAGCGGCAGCAAGCTGAATGGCCAATTCCCGGCCCATCCCCGAACCTGCTCCGGTGATGACGGCTACTTTTTTAGTAAAATCTTTCACGCGCGATCTGATTTTAGCACTTGGTCGGGAGTTGCTTTTTAGCTCCCGGCCAAGTGCTTACATTACTTGTCAATATTAGGTTTTTTGAAAGAAATTTCAGGTGCTTGATGCGATTTTTTTTGAAAAAAGTCTTCTTCTCTATTTCTCTGTCTAGTCAATGCTTTCCAATACTTTTTGGATTTCTCTCAAACTCTTGGGTTGATAAACCAGGTTGTAACTTTGTTTGCTCTCCCCTACTTTGATGTCCTTCACTGCCAACATTGAGCGACCCTGGTCTACTTTGATGCCAATCAATTTGGCGGGCATTCCCTTCGGGATATTGTCGGAGAGGTAGTCTCCCTGTACCGTTTTACTTTTGACGGATAAAATGCTGGGCAGATGTGGAAACACCAACATCAAACGTTCTTCACTTGCATCACTATCTTGAATGGCAATTTGGGTCAACTGGTTTTCTGGCGTATTCATGAATTTGTCACAATTGATCCAGCCTAGGCGATTGACGGCAAAGAAATAGCGATCCAGCGTTTGTTGCGACAATTGGCCATCGCTGCTTACCCCTTTTTCGTACAATTCTTGCATCTTTTTTTGGTCTTGTGCCCGATTGGCTGCGGCAAAGTTTGATTCATTCAGTGCAGCTTGATAGTTCTGAAGGTCGCCATTGATGGCTTCCTGGTAAAGTCTGACATAATTCAAACTATCCTGAAAATACTTCTTCCAAGAGGTGCTATCACGTCGGAAGTATTTTAGGCTACGTTGGTAGTTTTTTACTTCTTTGGCATAAATCCGATCTTTTTGCGCTTCGACCCTCTGCTTGTTGATAAAGATTTTCTGAAAGAAATTTAAATGAACTTCGATGTCCTCACGTTGTGGCTTTTGTGGTATGGTTCTTTTGGAACGGGTATTCAGCTTAGGCCGAACTGGCTGTTTTACCAGTTGATTGATGGCGGTTTCTCTAAATAGGGCAAATTGGCCCAGGGCATCCGTTGGCCGATCTTTGGCCGAGGCTTTCATTAGTGAAGTTGCCTTGCGTTGGGTCGGATTCCAGTTGACGAGATCGGAATGATGAGGGTCTTTATTTCCCAGGAACAACTCCATAGCTGGGTCAAATTGACCTTTCCGCATGGGCATTCCAACCCCTATTTCCTTTTGTGGGGCCAATTGAAGTTCTTGCTCTTCTGCCATTGCTGTAAGGTTAATCATCCCTCCGGTAGCCAGCAATTTATGATTGGAAGAAGTACTCAACCCCGCCATCAACATGTCACTTAATCCATAGTATTCTTCAATTTTCAAAGTTACCTTTCCTTCATCAACGGGGCTGCCGTTGGAGTTGACAAAAGCACGGGCGGGAATCATCAAAAGAGTACCTTGATGTGTGAGTAAACAGGTGGATTTGGTGCTGGAAACGGTATAAGAATAGGTCTGGGTGCGGTTTAGCTTGCTTAATAAGCTTTGAAAATTTTCGTTAAAAACAGCCTGAATATATACATCAACCCGGCGGTTTTTGGGGCGGTTTTCCGCTACAGCGTTGTCCACAAGGGCTTTTTGTTCGCCATAGTTGTTCAGTTTTGCATTTTGAGTTTCCAAACCTAAACTATCGAGGTAAGCTAAAACCGCTTCCGCTCGTCGTTGCCCCAATGCCTGGTTGTATGCATTGCTGCCTTCATCATCTGTAAAAGCATGGATTTTGAGTTGGTAGGTTTCCGCACCTTTCAAGTCGTGGAGTGTCTGGAGTAGAATTTTTTGGGCTTCAGCAGAAAGCTGGTGTTGATCGGAGTTAAAATAAACCGTGTAAGAGAAATTGGTGGTCTGGGCGTTTAGCCATTGTGTAATTACAAGGCAGATAAAGAGCGATAAATGCTTCATAATTGGTAAAATTTAAGTCCAGTTAATTAAAATTACCTACTTAATGTTGGGAACATGAGTCACCACGAATTTTCAAAATAATTCCAAAGCGACATAATTTTCACAAAGAAAGCACAAAGAAGCACAAAGGTCACAGAGTCAGACGTAGACGACGCTTCGCTTTGTGTCCTTTGTGTCCTCTTTTTTCCCTTTGTGATAAAGAAATGTCGCTTTTG
>JAIYAV010000177.1 GCA_027488855.1 Saprospiraceae bacterium | reverse complement strand
TCTTCATCAGCCAATGGCAACGACGTTGTGAAAGATGAGTTATTCAACATGGAAAAAATCCCTGGATCCAGCAATCAAATTGCTACCAAAAAAGATCCCGTAGGCAAGGTCATGGAAGTAGGCATCACAGATGCAAAAGGGCTCAAAAATGGTGCCTGGGTAAGTTATCAAGGCGAAGGGGGATACCCCGCGAAAATCGCCAGTTATGTTAATGGTGTGTACAATGGCCCCTATTTTGAATTGGATGGTTATGGGCAGATGGCACTTAGCGCAAACTATAAAAACAATAAACTGCATGGCATAGTGACAAAGTTTTTGAATGGAAACCTGGCTCAAGAGTCTACCTATAAAGAGGGTGTTTTGGATGGAGTTTACAAAGAATACAGTCGCAGTGGCAGCATCCAAAAAGAGATCAACTATAAAAATGGCAAATTAGATGGTCCTTTTCGCTACTATGACGAAAGTGGAAAAGTAACCATTGAGTACATTTATAAAAATGGCAAACAGCAATAAGTTTTAAGCCCAATTGCGGACAAATTCATCGCTTTACCCTCTGGTGCGCACAAAGTCTTTGGGGGTAAACCCGGTTGTTTCTTTGAATACTTTGTAAAAGGTGGATTTGTTTTTGAAACCACATTGCAGCGCAATGCCGTATAGGGTCAGGTTACTCAAGGAATCATTGACAATTTTGCGCTTGGCCTCTTCAACCCTATAACCATTGACAAACTGTTGAAAATTGAGCCCAGCCTGATGGTTGACCACTTGGGACAAGTATTTGGTGTTTGTGTTCAAAAGATCAGCTACAACTTTGAGGCTGAGTTCTGCATTCAAGTACAATTTATCCGTTTCTAATCGCTTTTTGAGTTGATCGTAGAGTTTTATTTCATCAATGCTGCGCAAGCTGCTGGAGCGGTATTTTTCACTCAGATTCATCAAGGGGATGTGGGTTTCATCCACAACAAAGTTACCATCTACCTCAAATGCCACAAAGTTGATGAGCTCTTGGTTGCGATCGAATATTGGATGAATCACCAGTTTGCAAACATAAGGCTCCCCATTTTTTCGGTAATTGGTCAATTGATCGCGAAAAGGAACCCTTTGTTGGATGGCTTTTCGGATACGATCAATCACTTCTGGTTCTGTTTTAGGCCCTTGTAAAAATTTGCCAGGTATACGTCCAATGGCTTCTCCAAGGCTATATCCAGTAATGGCCGTAAAGTCATCATTTACCCAAACGATCCGTTGATGAGGATCAGTCAATATGACCGCTATGTTAGGTACCATTTTTTGATTGGGAGTTGGTTTAATGCTATATTTAGCCCCAAAGTAAAACATTGTTGCAGCAAATGGCAAATCTATTGCAAAATGATGCTAAGACCAAGTACAATTCAACTGAATCCTGAACTGGCGCAAGCCTGGCAATCGGTATTGAGCCATACGCCACAGAAAATTAATGGATGGCCAAAACCCCAGCAAGTCGCTTTTGTGGAACAGCTTGTCCTGAGTGCTTTGACCAATGCGGAGAAATGTTTGGTGTTGACTTCGGATTTGGCGCATGCAGAAGAGTTAAAGAGCTGTTTAGCAAAAGCACCGGTAGTTGACCTTTGCGCAATGCATGATGTGACCACACTGAATAATGAGTTGATCCAACAAACCATTGAACACAATTTGACCAAGCGGAAATGGTCCAAAATCACTGCTTCAACGCAATTTGGACAAAATTTCGACAAATTGGAACGTTGCAGATTGCGTTTGAACAAGCTGTATCAAGCCGTGCGCAAACCAGTTTTTGACAACTTGAATTGGCCGGAGTTGGTAGGGGTTTATTGGAACAACCAGGAGCAATCTAACCAAAAACGAGCACCTATTTCTTTGCCTCAGGTGGGGTTCGATTTTAACTTTGAAGCATTTAAGTCATTACTAAAAAAGGTACAGGATGCTCAGCCGCTGTACCATGCAGTGCAAAGATTCGATCATCCATTGAGGCAATTACACCCACAAGTTTTTCTAAAAAAGGAAGAACAAGCTGCACAGCGTTTTTGCCAAGATAAATTACGGGCCTACCAACTGAGATTCGAAACCCTGGTGCAAAAATACAATCTGCATATTGAGGAATATGGACGTTTGTTGCGCCAATATTTTGAACAACACGCACAGGCGTTTTTGACGGAAACAGGTCAATTGCTGGATCAAATCGATGACAAGGTCAGTGCATATGGGGCGCCTTTTTTGGACGCAAAACTGGGCAAAATCAAGTGGTACGGCCCCCTTTCGAGCCAAGGTAAATCAGCCATCAATGCCTACAAACAACTGATCCAGAATTATGAAGCCTTAAAAAGTAAATTCGAGCGGGTGCGTTGGTTTTCTTTTGTCTGGCCTAATATAGAAAAAATCAGGTCGATTGCTCCAGTAAAAGCGGCGCTGGAATCATTTGAACATACGCTGAAAAATGGCCACATTGAACTGGGTCAATTTATCCAGGAAGAACAACTGCGCCTGAACACAAAATCTGCACTACCCGAGTTGGCCATCAAAACCCAAATTGCTGCACTGGAGGAGGAAATGGACGATTTGTTGACTGAGTTCAATGATACTGACCTATTGAGTTTGAACCTGGAAAATAAGATGCTGACCTTGAGCAAAAGGAAACAATACCTTGCTCAAGTGCAACAACAATTGGCTCATTTACAGCAAAACATGCCAGATTTTGCCCCTTTTTATGCTTGGCAACGTTTTTGGCTCCAGTTGTCAGAACCACAGCAAAACCTGCTCAAAACCCTGGCGGAAAACCAAAAAACTGAGTGGCCGATTTCATTTAAAACCTGGTATTTCTACCAAGTATTGCTGCAAACAAAAAGCATTGACGCCCCATTAAACCCGCCACCATTGGAGGAATACCATCAATTGTGGTCTCAATTCAAAACACAATTGCCCGAACAAATAAAACAGCTGTGGCAACAACGACAGCAAGTGTTGCAACAAAAAATCAAAAGCAGCAAAAAAAGCCCTGAAAAAACAAGAGGGGAGGAGTTGACAAAATCAAGCCTGGAGGATTACACAGAGCTGTTTCCGGTACTCATCCTGCCTGCCACTTCGGCTGAAAAATGGCCTCAAACTTTCAGCGCTTTGTTTGATTGGGTGGTCATCTTGGAAACGGAGAAAGGACCAAAGGCCGACCTCGCCATTTATGCGCAATTGGGAAAACGAGTGGTAGTCATCAGCTCAGCTGAAGCAGCCAAAGACCATATTGCTTCTGATTCAGCAGTGGAAAACACTTTGCTGGATGTTGACCAGGCGACCGAAGCATTTTGGACCAGTTTTCAACAAGGGATTCGCCCCTATTTTGGGAAAGAACGAATCAAGCAAGCTACCACTGTTGAGGATTTGATCATCCCGATGTCGCTCCAGTCAATCCAAGCTGGAGAAACCAAGGTGGCATTTTTGGGCGATGGATTTTTGAGTCAAAAAGACGCAACAGATTATGCCTGGGAATACGAACAACAAGTGCAGTTGAGGCATGGGCAGTGGGAAATTATTCCGATTTGGTCGGCAGCTTGCTGGCAAAACTTAGGAGATGAATGCCGGAAAATCGCTGCACAACTCATTAGTTTGGAAAAGAATAAGTTGAAGAGTTGATGAGATGAAATGAAGTTTATTGTCCCGCCAACCCATCAAACAACCACTTGGCCAAGGCCTCCCGATTGCTTTCCAGCACAATGCGCTGCTGATCCAGCGGATGGCGAATGTTACCCAGTTCCAGGTAAATACCGATCGGCTTACACTCGCGCAACATGTGCAGGTTGCGCGTCGTCACGGAACCCCGGTATTTGCCATTCTTGCGGTAAATTTGGTACTTGTTGCGGATGGATTGATGAAGATTGAGCGCCAATTTTTTGCTGGCTTCGCTGGTGGATTGGTAGTACAAAAACAAATCGACCTGTTTGTTCTGTCGGGAATCGATGTGAATGCTGATGGTGAATTGTTGAGTGATGCCTGCCTTTCGATTTTGATCGTAAAGCTGATTGATGATGTTGGAGCGTTGGTGCAAACGATCGGCGTGTCCGGTTTTGATGCGTTGCCCGCCCCATACTTCTTCATCCTTGTCACATTTGAGCACGGTTCCGCCCCGGATGCCATCGTTGGGGTCGCGGGTGATCATGTAAGTGGTCGCTCCGTGTTCGATGAGTTTGCGGCAAAGGCGCAAAGATACGTCGTAGGCATATTCGTCTTCACAAAGGTCGTATCCGCCATAACGGCCAATGGCTCCCGGATCAATGCCACCGTGCCCGGCGTCGATGTAATAAATTCTGCCTTGCAACAAGCTGCTCAGTTGCGGGGTGTAGGCATAGGTATCCCCAAAAATGGGAAACTTGCGTTTGCCGGGATTGCTTAATTTTTGATAGCCCGGATCAACCCGTTCATTTTCCGATATCGGTGCTTTGCCCACCTGATTGGTTGATACGGTGGTTTTGGATTCGGTTGACGCACAATTGTTTAAAGTATGATGGGGCACCCAGAGTATTTTATCCACTTTAAATGCCTTACTTTTTAAACCTTTGCTCAGCATTAAGGTATTGAATATTTCAATGCCTTTTGCTACATCGAAATTGCTAATCCCCAAAGAACTGCGGATCGATTTGCCATCAAAAGCCCTGAGTTGGATGGGTACTAAATATTTTTTCCCCTTGATTAAGCTATTTTTTAGCGTAACCTTATTGAGTTCGCAAAATTTGTCGAGGTTGCAGCGGTATTTGTCCAATTCATACCGGCGTAGAATGGAAAGTATACCATCGCCTGCTTGCGGAACAACACTTAGGTAGTCTGGTGCAACGAAAGGTTCAGCCGCAGGCGTCAATAAGTAAGAAAGTAGGATGAGTAAAAAAAAAGGCATCCTTTCGAGTTTAAGTAGTGGGGCAAAAATAAGTGCTCATTTTTCCTGAGATTAGATAAGCCACTTGAAATGAAACGTTTACTGATCTAATCCTATGGCAAAATGAGCACTTATTTTTTTATCGCCCCTGGTGATGAAAAGAAGCCAACAAATGTAGAACTATTTTCCCACACGTTCCTAAATTTGCGGGTATGAACTTTTTTGCACAAATCGGCATCTTACTCCGCAAGGAGCTTGTCTTAGAATTAAGAATGGGGTATGCCATCAGTGGTATCCTGTTGTATGTACTGTCAACGGTATTCATTGTGTACGCGGCTTTTTTTCAGGGTGTCAATAGTCCCATGTTGTGGGTCACTTTATTCTGGATCATCATGCTGTTTGCATCGGTCAATGCCATCGTCAAAAGTTTTGTACAGGAAAACGGAGCTCGGCAACTGTATTATTACGGCTTGCTGGACCCATTGGCGGTGATTGTGTCCAAAATGATTTACAACATTTCCCTGTTGTTTTTCTTGAGTTTGTTGACTTGGGCGGCTATGGCTTTTATTGTGGGCAACAAAGTGGAAGAATTTTCGGCCTTCCTGCTGGCCCTTTTTTTAGGTAGTGCAGGTTTTTCGATATTGTTTACCTTCGTGGCGGCCATTTCATCTAAAGCAGACAATAATTCAACCCTTCTGGCCATTTTAAGCTTTCCGCTGGTCATCCCTATTTTGATGACTTTGATCAAACTTTCGGTAGTGGCGACTGGGATGTTGGAAGATACTGGAATCGGTAAAGACATTGGTATTTTGGTGGCTATCGATTTGGTACTGGCGGGATTAACCCTGGTTTTGTACCCGTTTTTGTGGAGAGATTAAACGAACAACTAGAAAAAAACGACTATGATACGTCAGAGCTGGTGGAAAATCTTGGCGGTGGTAATCTTGGTGTATACCATTTTAGCGGGTATGTTGATCCCCCTTAAGCCAGGTATTGCCGAAGTGACACCAAGGGCTTTACAGGCCGGAACCGAAGTGGAATTGACCGTAACCGGTTACAATTCCTACTATGCTAAAGCGAAAAATGACTTGCGCGCCTGGTTAAAATTGAAAGGTGATTTGGTGTTGAAAGCGGCTCGAATCGAAGTGCTGAACGACCGCACCATGAAGTTGCATTTCATTTTGCCTCAATACCTGCCTTCAGACTCCAAAGACGATGCTTGTAGCTTGATTCTGGACAGCCCGATTGATGGGGCTATTGTGCTACCTGAAGGAATCGCACTAACTCAGGACTCGGTGAATCTTTTGGAAGGAAAAAAACTATGGTCAGTGGATAAAATGGATCAACTCAATGCTGGCCCAAAACTGACCTTTCCCTACCGCTCGGTTTTGTACGAAAGCATCCGCAACCAGTACTTTCACGTCCCCCTTTGGTTTGCCATGATTTTTCTTTTTATGTTTTCGGTCAATTTTAGCGTTCGTTATTTACGCAAATACGACCCGGATGCAGATCAACGGACTTTGGCGCTGAACCGGGCTGGGTTTGTTTTTGGCCTTTTGGGTACGGTTACTGGTGCCATTTGGGCCAAATATACCTGGGGCGCTTTTTGGAGCTGGGATGTCAAACAAAACATGACGGCGGTGGCGCTGCTGATATATTCTGCCTATTTTATCTTGAGGGGGGCCTTTCAAGACGAGGAGAAAAAAGCCCGCTTGTCGGCAGTGTACAACATTTTTGCTTTTGCTGCGCTCATTCCATTGCTGTTTGTCATTCCTCGGATGACCGATAGTTTGCACCCCGGCAACGGAGGTAACCCGGCTTTTGGCGGGGAAGACCTGGACAACACCATGCGGATGGTGTTTTATCCGGCGGGCATTGGCTGGACTTTGCTGGGCTTCTGGGTGGCCTCGGTGGCTTACCGGGTTGAAAAGTTGCAACAGAGACTATTGGACGCTTAACGTTTGTTGAATCTTATCCGTAATCAACCATACCTTTTTCTTTAAAAAAATCTAATGTATCATGATCTGGAATCGCCTTTCACTTGTTTGTATATTGACGCTACTCTTTCAGCAAATGGCCTTTGCTCAACAAGCGAGTGGGGATTTTTTGCGTAGCATCGGCCATATTTATGTGGTAGTAGCCGTCATCCTGATCATCTTCTTCGGTATAGTCCTTTTTCTAATATACTTGGACCGTAAGCTAACCAAATTGGAAAACCAAATTAAAGAAAATGAGTAAAAAAGGCGGATTCTACGAAAGTGTAGAATACTACTTCGACCGGGCGGCACCACACACCGGACTGCCACAGGGACTCCTAGACCAGATCAAAGCTTGTAACTCAGTATACCGGATGAATTTTCCGGTAAAACTGCGCGACGAAGTAAAAGTGATCGAAGCCTATCGGGTACAGCACAGCCACCATCGTACGCCCACTAAGGGCGGCATTCGTTTCAGCAACCATGTCAACCAGGAAGAGGTGATGGCCCTCGCTTCACTGATGTCGTACAAGTGCGCCATTGTGGACGTGCCATTTGGTGGGGCCAAAGGTGGTGTGAAAATCAATCCCTGGGAGTACACCCCCGAGGAATTGGAAAAAATCACCCGCCGCTACACCGCTGAATTGATCAAACGCAACATGATTGGACCAGCAGTGGATGTGCCGGCACCAGATTACGGAACAGGATCGCGTGAAATGGCCTGGATTTATGACACCTACCGAGCAATCAAGGGCGACGAAATTGATGCTGCGGGTTGTGTTACTGGCAAGCCAGTTACTCAAAACGGGGTGCGCGGACGTGAAGAAGCAACCGGGCGTGGTGTTTTTTACGGTATTCGGGAGGCTTGTAGCGTAGCTGAAGACATGAAAAAACTGGGCCTCAGCGCTGGCACCAAAGGCAAAACTTTTGTATTGCAAGGCTTGGGCAACGTAGGTACTTTTTCGGGCAGCATTTGCCAGGACGAAGGTGGAATGATTTTGGTTGGGGTAGGAGAGGTGGAAGGTGCCATTTACAATCCAGATGGCATCGATGTTCATGAATTGCTCAAATACCGCAAATCCAATGGTTCAATCCTGAATTATCCAGGCGCCCAAAATTTTGAGAAAGCCCAGCGTGAATTGGCACTGGAGTTTGAATGCGACGTCTTGATACCGGCTGCACTGGAAAGTGTGATCACCATTAGCAATGCCAGCAAAATCAAGGCTAAAATCATCGCCGAAGCAGCAAATGGCCCTATTGCAGCTGATGCTGAAGAAGTGCTGCTTGCTGCTCAAAAACTGATTATCCCCGATTTTTACCTCAACGCAGGTGGGGTGACTGTGTCGTATTTTGAGTGGTTGAAAAACCTTTCGCACATGCGTTTTGGTCGGATGGACAAACGCTTCAACCAAGGCAGGATGATGGACATGGTCAATCTGGTCGAACGGATGACCAATCGCGTTGTAACTGCCGAGGAAATGAAAGTAATCGCCCGTGGGGCCGATGAAATTGACCTGGTGCGTTCGGGTTTGGAAGAAACCATGATTACGGCGTATCACCAAATACGTGAAGTGATGGTGACGCATCCCAAAATCAACGATCTGCGGACTGCGGCCATGGTAAATGCGATCAGCAAAATCAGCAATGACTATATGTCTTTAGGCATTTGGCCATAAATAGAAGAAGAGCCCAGGCCACGAAAATAAATTTATGTGGCCTGGGCTCAAAAAACCAAAATTATATTTTTAGAAAAAACCTTTGTTTTTGAAATTGAGTCTCATATACTGATGTTATATTATCTCATTCGGAATTTTGTAGTGCTAGGTTGTAGAAAATCGAAAATTTTTAAAATAAAATTAGGCATTATTTGATTGTACAGTTGTAAAATTATGTTTATGTCCCTATCTTGCAAGCTAATTCATATCGTTCAGTTAACTTACCGTACCCATGTCGGAAAAATTGGATAAAATTGACCTGAAGATTCTGAGAATACTTCAGGATAATTCGAAGATCACCAACCTTGATCTTTCCAAAAAAATTGGTCTTTCACCTGCTCCTACACTCGAACGAGTGAAGAAACTAGAATCTAGTGAAATCATCGAGAGCTACCACGCCAAAGTAAATCCACAAACCATTGGCTTGAATGTAAAAACTTTCGTTTTGGTTTCTCTGGCTTGGCAGAAAGAAAACGCTCTCAACAATTTTTTGGACAAAATCAAGCAGATCGAAGAAATTGTGGAGTGCTACATCATCACAGGTGAGGCGGATTTCCTCATCAAAATTGTATGTCGCGACATTCCCACTTACGAACAATTGTTGTTCAAAACCCTTTCCCAAATCGAAGAGATTGAGCGCTTAAAAACGCTGATGACCTTGTCTACGGTAAAAGATTCAAAGGTTTTGCCTTACAAATACGACTAAAAGCCTGTTCACTTTTGTATCTTAGCCGCTGAACAGATAAATTTATCTGTTCAGCGGCTTTACATATTAGGAGGAACTCATCTCATGCCCAATCTTAAGTGGCAGGAGACTACACTATGTTATGAAGAAAAAAAAGCGGACTTTGTTGTGGCAATTGGAAAAGGAAGATGGCAGCCAAGCCTCTTATTTGTTGGGCACCATTCATGCTAAGTGCGACGAAGCTTTTTTTCAAATCAACGACTATTGCGCCCTGATCGAAAAAGCCCAGGTGTTTGCGGCTGAAATCAATTTGGACGAAATGGGCTCAGCGGATTTTATCCAACACGCCCTTTTATCGGATTATCGAACCCTTTCGGGTATCTTGCCGCCCAAGAAGTACGCAAAACTGCGCAACATCATCCGCAAAGCCTGCGGACAAGACATTGGCCTCTACGACCGTTTTTTTTTTTTTTTTTTGGTGAATTTGGTGCACGACAACCTTCTGCCCGACGATCAGCCTTATTCACTCGATCGTTACCTCTGGGATTATGCCATTCGGATGAACAAACTGACTACCGGGCTAGAAACGGTAGCACAACAAGC
>JAIYAV010000323.1 GCA_027488855.1 Saprospiraceae bacterium | reverse complement strand
CTACAACCGCTTCAACACCAAAGAGCAGTTTTCCATCATTGGTTTTGGCAACAACATCAATCAGACTGGGGTTAACTGGGAAGATTACGGTGAATTTAAGGGCCAAAATGCCTACAATGACTTTGACAGTGGTGATTTTGGCTTCAACAGTGGCAGCGGCATGCGCTTTTTTTATTCCGAAGGCGGTGGACTAACCAGCTATTTCGATGGCCGCGGCTTCACCAAAAACTTTGGTGGTGGTGCCAATTACAACTTCGACAATGGCAAAAAGTCCAAGCTCAACGCCAGTTATACCTACAACCAAACCGACTTGAATCTGGATGAATATTCTTTCCGCCAGACTTTTTTGTTGGATACCAGTTTTTTCAATAATGACACGCTCAGCCGAGGTGAATTCCGCAACAACCACATCCTCAATGGCCGCCTGGAGCAAAACCTCGACTCAAATAATGTACTCATCGTCAAAGCCAACGCGCGGATAAGCAACCAGGATGCGGGAAGCTCCCAAAGCCAATTTTTCTCCAACAGCCTGGAAAAAGCCAACAACCGCCTTTCTACCGATAACGATTCCAACCGGGACACCTGGGCGCTCACCAGTTCCCTGATTTTCCGCCATCGGTTTAAGAAAAAAGGACGCTCTTTTGCCTTTAGCGCGGCTTTTAACCAAAACCAAAACGATCTGGATGAACGCTTTACTACGATCAATCGCTTTTTTACTGCCAACACCTTTACCGATCAGATTCGCCAGCTCAACCGCGACAACAATGGCAGCGACGAAGTCAAATCCAGTATCCTCTACACCGATGCCTTGAGCAAAAAGTGGTTTTGGGAAACTTTCTACAACTTCAGTCAATCCACTAGTCAAAACCAGCGCCGGGTAAGTGATCCTGAGTTGAATGATCAACTCATTGAAAACCTGAGCCTTTTTTCAGACAATAAACTCTTGTACAATCGTCTGGGCAGTGGCATTCGTTATTCACACGAGGGAGTCAACCTGTCTTTTGGTCTGGCAGCACTGCAATACAACCTACACGGAGAGTTTTCCAGAGATGAAGATCAGCCCCTGGTTGCGCCAGCAGTGGATCGTACGTTTACCCACGTTACGCCAAACTTTAGCGCGGATATTGAAATACTGAGCAACCTTAGCGTCAATACCAGTTATTCTTATTCCGTCGTTGCGCCCAGATTCAACGATTTGCGGCCAGTGACCACTTTCAACAACCCAGCTTTCCGCTCGGAAGGCAACCCTGATTTGGATCCTGAACTGAGCCACAATTTATCGGCAGGGATGTATTTCTGGGATCCAGCCAGCCTCAGCAGCATGGGTGTGAGCATGGATTACGCGATCAAAGAAAGCCAGATCGTTTACAATCAGGTGATTCAAAGTGACGATGAGTTGGGTATCCTGAGTGTTACCCGCCCCGAAAATGTAAGCGGAGGGCGAGAAATGTCTGGTTATCTATGGATGAATCGCCCAATCATCAAAACCAAGTTGAGCCTGTCCGTGAATGGTGGCCTCCGATTCAGTAAAAATCCAGCTTTTGTCAACGGTGTCGAAAACGAAACCAAAAGTGATGGAGGGAATATCTCGATGAGTTTGAGTGCAACACCAAATCCAAAATTGATTTTCTCCTTGACTGGCGACTTAAATTTGACCAACATCAGTTATTCGATCCAGGAATCGCAAAACCAAAAAATCCGCAATACCGGGATCGATGGCAACTTGAAATACCAGTTTGCCAAAAAGATGTTCCTGGAAACCAACCTGGATTACAACATTTTCCGCAACGACCGTTTTGATTTCAAACAGGACATTCCAATTTGGAACGCCTCGGTGCGCCGCATCATTGGCAAAGCCAATAAAATTGAGATGCGCCTGGCTGCTTTTGACCTGCTCAACAAGCGCCTGACCATCAATCAAAACGGCTCCGCCAACTACGTGGAGCGCCGCATCTCCAATACCCTGGCTCGTTACTTCATGCTCAGCTTGAGCTACAATGTGCGGGGCTATGAGAACAAGTTGAAGAAAAACAATTATTGGTAGCTGAAAGCTGTCAGCAATCAGCCGTCAGCTATCAGCCAGGGCAACCCACTAACGGCTGACTACTGATTGCTCATGGCTGATTGCTGACAGCTCAAATAAACACACATGAAAAAAATACTCTTTCTAATCCTCCTCTTCTGTCCGGCCTTGGTTTTTTCACAACCCATGGAGGGTCGTATTCGTTATTTGGTAACCCGTCATTGGACCAAAATGATGTCGCACCTCGACTACATGAGCAAACAAAGCCGGGAACGGGCATCTTACATGTGGGGAAACCGCTCGGAGTGGAAAACCTACAGCAATTTGTATTTTAATGATACACAAACCAAGTTTGAACAATCGGAGGAAAAAGCCGAGCCTGAGGATGAAGGTGGATACTCCTGGCGCAAGGAAATGTTTTTCATCAAACGTGATTATGCCAAAAATAGCCAATACGATGGTCGGACTTTGATGGGGAAACCATACCTCATTGAAGATACCATTGCTGCGCCGAAATGGCGGATTTTAAATGACCTCAAGGAGGTGGCAGGCCATATCTGTATGAATGCGGTCATGGTGGACACGCTGCGCAAACAAAGAATAGTGGCCTGGTTTGCACAGGATATGTTACATAACGGCGGCCCCGAAAGTTTTCATGGGCTACCTGGGATGATTCTTGAAGTCGACGTCAACGATGGCGCCATGATTTTGACGGCTGACTTGATTGAAATGAAAAAGTTGAGCAATGAACTGGATCCTCCGGCCAAGTTGAAGGGCAAAAAAATCAAACACGCGGATTATGAAAAAATTGTAAAAGATCACATCAAAAGCCAAATTGCGGAAGAAGAGCCCTGGTATTGGAGTATTCCCTACATCTAAGACTTGTTCTAAACCTTTCCAATATAGATCAGTAAGAAGCGCAGCTCGGTGTTATACCGGCTGCGCTTTATTTTTTTTATTCCCGATTCACGAAGCTCCAAAGTTCGATTCAACTTCCATGAAAATGCACGTCACATTTAGCGATATATAATTTTAGATAAGTCGCTAAATCTTTCTATTTTTGTGTACATTTAGCGACTTATTTTATGTTACCATGAAAATACCTTTGATTGGCAGAAAGGAAGAGCAGGTCATTCTGCACACAGCGTTGCAATCTTACGAGGCTGAAATGGTCGCAGTTTTTGGTCGACGCAGGGTAGGAAAGACGTTTTTGGTGCAAACCGTCTATCAAGACCATATTGCATTCGAGGTCACCGGGATCCAAAACGGCACGCGTGGCAAGCAGTTGAAATATTTTACAGAACAATTGGAAGCCTTCGTGCAGCCCGCTTTTCCGATCAAAACACCCGACGATTGGCAGGAGGCCTTCAAATTGTTGCGGGACTATCTGAAAGACAAAATAGGGCAAAGCAGAAGCAAATTGGTCGTGTTTTTTGACGAGGTGCCTTGGCTGGCAGGGAAAAAATCAGGCTTTTTGGAAGCGTTTGGCTATTTCTGGAACTCTTGGGCTTCCCGACAACCCTTGGTGGTGGTCATTTGCGGTTCGGCAGCGTCTTGGATGATCAGTAAGGTGATCAAGGACAGGGGCGGCCTGCACAACCGCATCACACGCCGCGTTTTTCTCGAACCATTCACCCTGGCAGAGACGGAGGCATACCTCCAAAGTAAGAACGTGTTGCTAGATCGTTACCAAATCGTGCAACTTTACATGGCAATGGGTGGGATTCCACACTATTTGAAGGAAATCATGCCAGGCGACAGCACCGTTCAGAGCATAGACAAGGTTTGTTTTTCAAAAAAAGGCTTGCTCAGCAACGAATTTGACCAATTGTATTCCTCGCTTTTTGCACACGCGGATAACCATGTCGCCGTGGTGCGGGCATTGGCCCAATCCAGGCAGGGTATGACACGCAGCCAATTGTCCGAATTTGGCAAGCTTTCCAATGGCGGCGGTTTGACCAAAGTGTTGGAAGAACTCACTCAATCCGGCTTTGTAGCGGAGTATTTTCCGTTCGGCAAAAAGAAAAAGGAAAAACTGTATCGCTTGATAGACGAATACTCCTTGTTTTATCTGCAATTTATAGCGCAAAATCGCTACCAAGGCTCCAACCCCTGGCATCACTTGAGCCAAACGCCTACCTATAAAACTTGGGCTGGCTACGCGTTCGAAGGCTTGTGTCTCAAACATTTGGAACAAATCAAGCAGGCTCTAGGTATCTCCGGCATTTTCGTACAAGCCTCTTCTTATTACAAAAAAGGCACAGCCAGTGAGGAAGGTGCGCAGATAGACCTCGTGCTTGACCGAAACGATCATACCATCAACTTGTTTGAGATCAAGTTTTACAACCAGCCCTTTGCAATGACCAAAGAATACGCCGACCAATTGCGCCAGAAAATGTGGGTTTTTCAAGGCAATACCAAAACCAAAAAACAGGTGAACTGGGTTTTTGTAACAAGCTTCGGCATGACTCCCAATCAACATTCCATCGGTCTGGTCCTGCGTTCTTTGTCAACGGACGATTTGTTTTGAAAAAATCCTTCGGAGCCCAATTCCCACCACTCGGAAGCCCAAACGCCGCATTGGGGAAAGACCCACGACGACGGGCCGACGATTATGCTGCTCTACGCCGAAGGCGTTAAAGCGCGAAGCGCACAAAACGTCGTGTCCGTCGCGTCGTCGTGGTAAAATAAAAAAACGAACAGCGAAGCTGCTTACTGCGTAATGTGAGTCAATAACTCAATCCATCTCCAAATTTGAACAAAGCATAACCCTTGGATTTGAGGTAACCCGGTACATCCGATTGATTGTCCAGCACCGCTTTACGTGAAACCGGAGTAGAAAAAGGCATTTTCCCACTCGGATTAAATTTCCCGCTCAACACATCCAAAAGTGCATCGGTGGAAGTGCCAAAGGTTGCCAGTACCGTTTTTACATTCGGATTGTCAATTTCATCAATCACCCAAGGGCTGCTGTAGTTGATCACCAACACGGTAGGTTTGTGGTAAGTGGTTTCGTTGACGCGGGCAATGTCGATTTTATTTTTGGACAATTGCAATTCAATCGGCTCATTTTTAGCCGAAAACAAGCCGCCCATTGCAGGCGTCAACCAAAGTACCACCACATCGGCGGCATCGCGGGTGGACACAAATTCCAAATCCCAATTGTTCGTTTTGGGCATAATGACGTTAACAGGCGCGGCACCTCGACCACTGTCGTAATAAGACTCTACGTAAACCTTGGTTTTTTTGGCCAGAGGCAACAGTTTAGCGTTGTTGCGCAAGAGGACAATGGACTTGCGAAAAGCCAGATCCGCTTGTTTTTGGAACTCTGCATTGCCCACCGTTTTTTCAGCCACAGCCACATCCACATAAGGGTTTTCAAACAGCCCCAACTCTATTTTTTCTCTCAACAAACGCGCAATGGATTCATTGATCCGCGCTTCTGTAACCATGCCTTTTTTCACCACTTCCAACAATTGGGTTGGGTCGCCAGAGCCAGAGAACAAATCTACCCCACACTCGATGGCTTTTTGGTAGCGCTCTAGGATGCTGAGGGCTTCCACCCCCCAGGGCATCATTTCGATGGGGCCAGTATCGGAGTTGATGATGCCTTTAAAGCCCATTTTATCCCTCAAGAGGTCTTTGAGAATGGCTTTGTTGTAGGCAAAGGCCAGTTCTTCGTATTGGGTGCCGATCGGTTTGGCGTAATAGGGCATGATCGCCGAAGTGCCCGCATCAACGGCAGCCTGGAAAGGTTTGAGGTGGTAATCAAACATCTTTCCGGGGTAATGTTGATCTTTGCCCCACTCAAAGTGAGGGTCATGGCCTTCCACTTGTGGGCCGCCGCCGGGGAAGTGTTTGGTGGTTAGGGCGACGGATTGAGTACCTAGTTTAGTGCCTTGAAAGCCCAGCACGATCTCCCGCATCATATCCGCTGCATGGTCGGCATTTTCACCAAAAGTCCCTTCAATTCGTTGCCAGCGTGGTTCCGTTGCCAAATCGGCCATGTACATGTAACCTTTGCGCAAGCCCACGGCGGCCCATTCTTTGGCGGCAATTTCAGCAAAAGTGCGGGTCATTTTGAGGTCGTTCATGGCCGCTAAACCCAGTTCACCCGGCCACCGGGAAAAAACGGTAGTGCCTACACTCAGTCCGATGGAGGCATCTACAGTGATGTGGTTGCGAGGATTGGAAGCCACAATCGCGGGGATGCCCAGGCGAGTGTCTTCACAAAGCGCTTGTAAATTATTGGCCCACTCCGCCATGGTTTTGGCCGAGGTATTGGCGCGTAGGATGAAGTGCCGCAGGTGCCGTTCTTTGACCCCTTTGGTGGTGCCGGAGGCAGTGAGCAAAGGGAAAGGCAAGGGTTTGCGGGAAAACATGTTGGTCTCCTGTTTCAGGTCTTCTTCATTGAAACCACTGGTGATTTCTGCCCTAGGTGCATTTTGTTGAAAGGAAAAATCACCAGCCAGGCGGGTGGTACTGATGAGCATAAAGCCCACTTTTTCCTCGATGCTCATTTTGCTGATCAGGTCTTGAACCCGGGTTTCGACGGGCAATCGCCAGTCTTCATAGGCATCCAGTTTGCCGTTTTTGTTCAGGTCTTTGAATTCCAAACCCGCTTTTTTGATGATTTTAGCTGAGCGGTAACCCAATTGGGCTTGGGTTGTTTTTTGGGCAAACCCAGAGGAAGCAAACAAACATACCGATAAAGAGAGTACCAGTAGTGAGCTATTTTTTGCAGTAAAAAGGAGTGATAGTACAATTTTCATACGCTACCGTTTTTGATCAAAGACGGTAGCGTTATCAGGCACCCTTACTTTTAGTCCCTAAAAATCAAAAGTTTATTGGCTTAAGCACTTTCACACTTATTTCTTGAGCTTTTTCATCCGAATTGGGTTGTACCAAAGCCAAAAGCCACTAATGGCCAAAAACACCAGACCAATTCCCGCCAGCGTGGTATAAGTCAGCTTGACCTGATCGCTGCCAAGCTTCAATTCCAAGTCCAGAATCGATCCATCGTGGATTTTTTCAATCCAATCCGAATTGCGGGCGTTCACTGCCAGGATCTGGCCACTCGCACAGTCAATTTGTAATTCAGTGAAATGATCGGCAAATACTATTTTGGCAACCCCTTTTTGTGGACGTACGTCGATGCGGTCGATTTCGGGTGATTTTTTTAAGGTTACAATCGCATAGTTGCTGGCTACTTTGCTGATGCTGTCCAGGCTGATCCAGGACTGGGTTTCCAGGTTGCTGCCTTTTTGGGTTTTGGGCAACAAACCAGATTGTTTTTTCCAGCCCAACAACAAACCAGTGGTGCCAATCAAAGTCAAAAACAGGAACAAGGGGATGGCAAACCAGCGATGCAGCTTGCGGTAGAGGCGGGTGGTAGAGGCAATGCGGGCGGTTTTTTGGCTCATGGATCAGAAAAAGTTTGTAGGCGCTAAAGGTATTGAATTTTCTTTAACACCGCTTACCTACAAATGGGATCTCCTCTATGGACACCAATGGGAGCATGTTTTGCTATTTATGTTGTGAATTAAAAAGAACACCTTGTTTTTCCAACAAGAGGGTGTCACCGCGACCTAAATAGCGGTGACACCTTATGCATCAGTTACTGTTTGTTCGCTATAAACCTGCGTGTATCTCCTGTGAAACGCACCAGTGGTGCACCGGCGTTTTCGTGTATGGTGATGGGGGTACCGTCAGTCTTGATAAGCGCAATTTTCAGAAAGTCAAGATTCCAGTTATCGTAGCCATCTGGCCAGCGAGGTGAACCATCATGTCGAATGGTTATACTTTGGATGCCGGAGAGTGCTACCGGAGCATCCAAAGTGAAATTCTGTTCAGAGCGTTGACCACCACCGTGTCCCCGGTGTAACAAGTATTCACGGGAAGAAGTGCCGTTGGTATAATTGATCGAGAAGAAGGCTGTATTGTACCCGCGCAGGTCGTCTCCACCCGTTTGTGTTGTGATACGCAAGATATTTCCGGTGTGATCAATGGGGGGAGTAATGCCCTCTGCTTCCCGTTCGAGTTCCCAAACACAATAGACACGGTATGCACCTCCGAAACCTTCATAGGGTAGTACCTGCTCCGGAGAACGGAAAGGACCAGGGATGTTACAAAATACACCATTGAAAGTGCTGTACAAATTATCTAGTCTAATGGCAGTCACCTGCGGTTGAAAAACATCATCTTGAACAGCGCGACCAATAACGTTAACGAGCTCGCCTAAAGCTAAAGCAGATAAATCGCCAACAATTTTTCCAATAAACTTGCCCACTTCACCTGAACCTAAGATTTTTCCAATTTCTTCTCCAATTTTGGTTAATATTTCTACAATTCCTCTTCGAATATAGACTGATATTTCATTCAAAGTATTGGCAAAACCTGCCCCATAATCAATTTCTGAAATGGTAACTGTGACACTGAAATCTTTTGGATAAGATGCACCGAAACTTTTGAGATCAAAACGTGCAATTTCTCGATTCCAAATAAATTGGCGATTGTCTTCAAAGTTGTCGCTGACCATTTGGGGGCCAAAAGACCGAGTCCGTCCGTTAGGACCGATACTGATCGCCCCTAGGTCAATTCGATCATTTGCTATACCCTCTCCCTCAAAAGGCCACGCCCCTTCATGTTCCGTCTCATCTATGCAATGTACTCTTGTGACAATTAATTTCAGGTATCGATTCCGGTAGATAGGGCTGTCGCCAGGTGCTCTTTTTTGCAATTCAGCAACGGTGCGGCGTATTTTGGTTATCTCGGTAGTATCCGGCTCATGCGTTTTAAAAAAATTACTCCTGTTTTGAATGGAGCCCATTTCACGTTCATACAATTCGATCAGTTTGTCCTTCGGAAGCAGCGCCATGTAATCTGCATATCCCTCGGCATCTTTATCCAATGTTTTGATCCGATTAATGAGTTCAGTGGTTTCCTCATCCGGGAACTGTGTAAAAGGTACAACTGTGCTCTGCCCTATCGCGTCTAATTTGTTTGCCAAAATAGCTTCCTGACCCTTCAGGTGTGCGAAACTTTTTTTCAAATCAATCTGCTCAGAGGCAAGAAGGTCTTTGTTCAAATCAATGCCTAGCTTCTTGATACGGTTGCGCAGAGTAACCGTATTCAGCCGTTTTGCCAATTTGTGCACACGGGTTTTCTCATCGGACGACAACTGCTGGTACGATTGCTCGAATTCAACAAAATTCGAACCAACAGCACTTCGGCTTGAGGTAGTGTTTTTTTTGACAGCTTGGATCGCTTGCAACATTTCTGCCTGCATGACCGCGCTGATGTCTTCAATCAAACCCTTGATAACTGGGTCTTTGACATCTGCCATTGATTTCTGTGAAAGAATGAGAGATTCCATTGTTGTGTGATTGGATTGAATGTTTTCGCCTACTCTTTTCGCTTTTTGGCATCCGCGCCCTACTTTTTGAACCAGGATTTTCGGGGGTTTTCCTTGTTTACATCCCTAAATCACTGGCTGATTAAAATTGCAACCCCCCAAACCGGATATTTTCCTATTTTTTTTTGACTGACTGCCGGAATAAATTTAATTTTGACTCGAACCCATAGTTTCCCTAGAATGAATAACCCCTTACTGCTCCATCATGATCAAATCTACCTTGATGCACTCCGCAATGGTGATCGCTCCCTGATTGAAAAAATTTATACCGAAAACGCTTCCCAAGTCGCCGCATTTGTCCAAAAAAATGGTGGATCTGCGGAGGACGCTGCCGATCTTTTCCAGGATGTGCTCTGCACTTTGTACCGACAAGCTCAGGATGGGTTTCAATTGCGTTGCCCTTTCTCCGCTTTTTTGTTTCAAGTATGCAAACGGCGATGGTTTAATGTGCTCAGAGGGGCTAAAAACAAATTCAAATTCAACGAAAATCTAG
The DNA here is from genome assembly GCA_027488855.1 of Saprospiraceae bacterium. Lineage (GTDB taxonomy): Bacteria > Bacteroidota > Bacteroidia > Chitinophagales > Saprospiraceae > Haliscomenobacter. Next base: position 16,999 of record JAIYAV010000323.1, on the reverse strand, counting down.
ACAACATCAGCTCCGACATGGCGGAACAAATCGATGACTTCGAGCATCGGGCATTACAAGAGCAGCTCTTTTTTGAAAAATTCACCGAATTGGGGCCAGCTTGTCAGGAAATTTTGACCCTCTCCTGGCAAGAAAATGACCAAACTCAAAAGCGTTTCTCACTACAAGAGGTAGCCTCAAAAACCGGCAGGACTTATGATTATGTGCGCAAAAAAATCAGCGAATGCCGTGATCGATTGATGCAATTGGTAACTACTGATCCAAAATTTAAAGAGCTAACCTAAGGAGACATGGAAGATCAATACGAAGTATTTGACCAATACATTGCGGGTGAGCTTGATGCTGAAAATTTGCAGCAATTCGAACAGGCTCTAACTCAGGACGAGCAATTGCGCAAACGTTTTGACGTGTATCGCTTGGGGACACGTTATACCTTGTGGCAAAAAAGCCCGAATGACCAAGACAAGGCTTTCTTAAGTCAATTCAGCCAATTGCGCCAATCGACTGCGGCCTTTAATCAAAATAACGGAACAAAGCAAGCGGAAGACCAGTTATCCAAACGTTTGCGTTTGCTCCTATTCGTTTTAGCTGCCTTAGTCGGTTTGCTCCTATTGGTGTGGGCACTGCGTGCGGCTTTTCAACCTGAAGCTGCCGAAGAACTCATTATAGCTGAACAATACAATCCACTGCCTGTACCCTCTACCTTGTCGCCAAGTACCCAGGATTCGATGAGTGCAGCGTTTAGTGCCTACCGCCGCCAAGATTTTGGGAAGGCTATTGAGATTTTTACCAATTTCCCCAAAACCGACGAGCGCTTTGCCGAGGCTCAACTCTTTGCTGCATATGCTTATTTTGAACAAAAAAATTATCCAGCTGCACTTGAGGCTTACGAACAAGTCATCTTGACCAAAGACCCTCGATACAAATCCAATGCTGAATGGAACCAATTGCTCGCCGCGCTTGTATCGAGCTCGGCTGATAAAAAAATTGAACAATACTTTCAGGGTATCCTGAATCTACCGACACATAGTTATCACGAAGCCACTGCTCGTTTGTATACCCTTTGGAAAAAAGAAGGCCACGTCAATTTTAAGTGATTTTTTGGCCACAAAGGGTGATAACATTTGGTGCATATTGGTGATCTAGTTTTGTATTTTTTAATCTAAACCTTCATACAATGAAAAATTTATTTGTGATTTTTATTTTTTTCACCTGCATTTTGCAATCCTGTAACTCGTATAAGCTTAAAACCTCTACCGTTGATTTCAATAATGCCACTTTTTTAAGTGAACAGGACATCTTAAAAGTTATTGAGCTAAACGAAATTTTTTTGGCCTCAACACTTCAAAAGAACAATGCTAATTCATTGCCTATTTCTAACGAAGTCTCTAAAGCAGCCTCCACTAATCAAAGCGTTTATGCTTCATCCAATAACGATTGTGACGGGTTCGTTACTATAAGACAATGTTTAAAGGGTAGAGGAATAATAAATGGCAATTGTGAAACAAAAGGGCCTTGTGTTACTGCCAGAAGTCTAGCATGGTTAATCATTTATTACAAGAATGCTGATTTTATAAAAAAATATCAACTTAGGTTGATTAATTTGAAAACAGGTGAGCCACTTACATCAACTGATTCAAATGTTGAAGGACAGTCTCCTTTTACCTATTTCAACATCCAACCGTTCCTAAATACAAACGAACGCCTTGGTTTTCAGTATTCAATAAATGGGGCCAAAAGAAATATACCAGTAAACATTACCAAAAGATAACCCCCGTAAATGAATGGTTATTCCATAAACAGTTCAATGGTTGAATTATTTAATACCTATATCCATTGGATTAAGCTCAGTTTCTGTTTTCTGTTTTTATCAGTAGGTTATCTCCAAGGGCAAGGAGATAATCTACTGACTCAATACATCGACCAGCTCCTCGAAAAAACCATCCCCACCTGTGACGAAAAACGTGACTTCCCCTGCATTCAATCCAACTTTGAAAAAGCCTTCCAAAAACTAAAGCAAGAAAAAGCCTGGGTAGACTATGCAGACCTACTCACCTGGCACAATTATTACGCCATTGCCTACAACGAACTCGGACAAGCTTATGCAGGGTTGTTGGAATTGGAAAAAACCTTGGATCGGCATCAGGCTAAGTTTGGCACAGAATATGGCCCCTACTGGGTGGATTGCCAATTGAGAATGGGAGGATATTTGTACGAATTAGGAGAATGGACTACTGCTTTGCCCAAGTATCAAAAAGCAGAACAATATTATACTCGGCTCAGCACAAAAACGACCGAAGACCTCGACAACATGGGCATCCTATACCGCAACCTCGGCGGCATTTACCAACGCCTGGGTGAATACAATGTAGCTTATCAATATTACCTCAAAAGCCTGAGGCACGAACAAACCTCAGGAGACCCATCTGAAAAAACCAAAGACATTGCCCTGACTTACAAACGTTTGGGCGACTTGTATGCCGCCCAAAAAAGCTACACAGCTTCAATCAACCATTACAACAAAGCCCGGAATTTATACCTCAGCACAGATACCAGTAAACTCCGCCATCGCAACGGATTGGTAGTAAGCACCCTGGGCCTGGCATCCGTGTATCGCGACTTGACCGATCTCAAGCGATGCATCGCTTACCTGCAGGAGGCCGCCCGCTGTGACCGCTGGCCCAATGGCATGGATTATGACGTTTCCATGGAACTTGGCCTGGCTTATCAACAAAGCCAGCAATACCCGCTGGCGAAGCGCTTTCTTCAACAATCCCTGGATCGGCGCCTCGTGGTTTTTGGCCCCAAAGGTGGTAAAACAGCAGAGGCATACATCGCTCTAGGCAGCCTTGAAGCCATTCAAAAAAAATATAAAGAAGCATTGAGTTTTTATGATTCAGCCATTAAATGTTTGAACAGCCAATCAAGGGGCAAACCTGCTTTAAGTCTGGCATTGATGTCCAAAACTCAAACTTTTGGTAGCAAGGAACTCTTGAAGGTATTGTCCTTGAGAAGTGCGGTATTTTTGCAGCTGTATTCTCAAACCCAGCAAAAATCAGCGTTACAAAGTGCCTGGCAAAACATCAACGAAGCCATTGCTGTCATCGATCTTTTGCGAAATAATCCCAGGATTGAAAAGGATAAATTCAGCTTATCCAAAGAAGCCTATCCCGTATATGAGCAAGCCCTGGAAATCGCCTTGATCCTGGGTGCCGGGTATCAGAAAAAAGCATTTGAAATTGCTGAAAAAAGCAAGTCGGTCGTGCTGTTAGACGCGTTGAAAGCGAGTAAAGCCGCCACGTTTGGTACTGTACCTCCCAGTTTAATCCTCCAGGAGCGCCAAATTGCCAATGAAATTGCGTTAGCTGAAGATTCCTTACTTGCAGGTACGGCTACTCAACGCCAACAACTTGAATCAAGGCTTTTTGAATTGCACCACAACTACCGAGACTTGCTTGAAAACATGGCTCAAAAATACCCTCGATATCACCGCATGCGTTATGGCACGGAGGTGCTGAGTGCCCAAAAAGCCCAAAGAAAACTACTTCATCAAGATGAGGCCCTGCTGGAATACTTTGTAGGGGAAAGAAACATTTACGCCTTTATGCTGAGCAAGCAGCAAGTCACCATCCGGCAAGTTCCCCTTCAGTTCCCCCTGCAAAAATGGGTACAGGAGTACCTACAGGGGCTGACCCAGTACCATTTGAATGCAAACTCAAATGCTGCGCTGTATCAAAGTGCAGCCCAGGATTATGTTCGTGTAGCACACTTGTTGTACCAAAAATTGTGGTCGGATTTGAAATTTGAACTCCCCTCAAATGTGATTATTATTCCCGATGGCCTCCTTTGTTACCTTCCCTTTGAAGCCCTGCTATCGGCTCCAGTTGCCAATCCCACTGCTTTTGCTACACACCCCTATCTCATCCACCAACATCGTTTCAGTTATGCTTATTCGGCTACTTTCTTGGGAGAAATGCGCAGTATACAGGCAAAGAATCGAGATTTTTTAGGTTTGGCCCCAAATTTTCAGATGCAAAGAGACAACTCCATTAATGCTACCCAGCTGCCAGATTCCCTGTATTACAACGAAAAAGAAGTCAACGAGATCAGCAAAGTTTTTAACAAGCATCAGGTTTTTTATCGGGATCAAGCTTCCAAACAAAATTTCGTGCACAATGCGGCTCAATTTGGGGTCATCCATATTGCTACCCATGCCCTGGCTTCACCATCTTCCATTCCACAAATCATGTTTTCAAGCCCCGTGCAAAGCAGGCAAATAGAAAAAATCACCACCCGGGACTTGTATCAACTGAACCTCAATGCTGAAATGATCGTATTAAGTGCTTGTGCTACGGGATATGGCGACCTTCAGGCGGGTGAAGGTTTGATCAGCTTAGCCCGAGGATTTGCTTATGCGGGTTCCAAAAGTATCGTTTGTACCTTGTGGCCAGTAAATGATCGTTCCACCAGTAGCATCATGTTGGATTTTTATACAGGATTAAAGCGTGGGGCAACAAAAAACAACGCATTGCACAGCGCAAAAATCAACTACTTGACTAGCCAAAAGGAAGATTTCACTGCGCATCCGTTCTTTTGGTCAGCCTACATTCCCATTGGCAATATGCAAGCCATTTTCCCTACTTTAAATTGGATAAAATGGGGCATTGGACTGTTAATTCTGGCATTCGTTTTTTGGTTTTTTCAAAAAAGAAAACCAGGTTAGTTGGTTATTCCAGTTTGCTTGTACCTTAGCGTTAGTTTAATCCAAAGCACGCCCAATGGCCAAAACAAAAAAATACTACGTTGTCTGGAAAGGCGCCAAACCCGGCATATACGATACTTGGCCCGAGTGCCAAGCCCAAATCCAGGGCTTCCCCGGAGCAGCCTACAAGTCTTTTGAGAGCAAATCCGAAGCAGAAGCTGCCTATCAAAAAGGCGCACCCAACTTCAAGCCCAAAGCAGGAGGTACCAGCAGCAAATCTACTGCTCCCCGCACCACCATTTCCAAAAGTGCCATCATCAAAACCAGCATCAGCGTGGATGCAGCTTGTAGTGGCAATCCCGGCAAAATGGAGTACCAAGGAGTCTGGACGGATACCAAAGAGCTGATTTTCCACAAAGAATTCCCCCTGGGCACCAACAACATCGGCGAGTTTTTGGCGCTGGTGCACGCCCTCGCGCTTTGCCAAAAAAATGGCTGGAATTACCCCATTTATTCCGACTCCGTCAACGCCATGAAGTGGGTCAAGCAGAAAAAATGCAAAACGACGCTGGTCGAAAACGCCAAAACCGCCGATCTTTATGACGTGATTGACCGCGCAGAACAATGGCTGCACGACAATACCTACAGCAACAAAATGATCAAGTGGGAAACGGAAGATTGGGGGGAGATTCCGGCGGATTTTGGCAGGAAATGATCAATACGAGTTCCAAGTAGTGGGGCAACAATAAGTGATCATTTTTCCTGAGCCAGAGGATTGGATAAGACACTTGAAATGAAACGTTTACTGATCTAATCCTCTGGTAAAATGGTCACTTACTTTTTTATCGCCCCAACGATGACTCTGATGCGCATTGAATAAACACTAATACACACCAATCAAAACTTAATTGTGCCTGGCCTCCAGCCACCGAAGCTGGCAAAACTCCTAAAAACTAACGCTGTGCAACTCTGCGCGTACTCCGCTAACCTCTGCGGTAAAAAACACTTGTTCAGAACTTAATTAAATTCATTGGCTCCATCAGCTCAAATTCTTCAACAAATTATAAATATTTCAATTTTCACAGCAGGAGAGCACAGGATACCACTCCCCTACTCATTCTTTTAATTTGTAAACATTATCTTTAGCGAAATTAAAGTTAAGTTGTACTGCCATGATCGCAAACGAACAAATACAATACCACAATCAGGCTCAACTGCCTGAACATGAAACCCGGCTGAATTTTATCGAAGGTGTTCTCGAACGCAAAGGCTTCAATACCGCACAAATCGTCAAAAAAATTCGGGCCTTTCAAATTGCCATCCCCAGTTGGGCGCTGGGCAGCGGTGGCACCCGCTTTGGGCGGTTTAGCATCGGTGGTGAGCCGAGGAACCTGGAAGAAAAAATTGAAGACGTGGGCCTGATCCACCAACTCAATCGCTCGGCCAATTCCATCTCTCTGCATATTCCCTGGGACATACCGAAAGATGTACCTGCGCTCAAACAACTCTTGAACCACCACGGCCTGACCATCGACTCCGTCAATTCCAATACCTTTCAGGACCAAAAAGATCAGGCTTACAGTTATAAGTTTGGCTCCCTTTGCCACACCGAAACGGTCGTCCGCCAACAAGCCATCGACCACAACATCCAATGTGTGGAATACGGCAAACAACTGGATTCCAAAGTATTGACCGTTTGGTTGGCCGATGGTTCCAACTTCCCGGGCCAGCACCACCTGCGCCGCGCCTACCAACGCACCTCCGAATCCCTGGCCGACATTTACAGCGCCATGCCGGATGATTGGACCATGCTCATTGAGTACAAACCCTACGAGCCCAATTTTTACTCCATGATCATCCCCGATTGGGGTACCTCTTATTCCTTGTGTCAATCGGTGGGTAAAAACGCACAGGTGCTGGTCGATTTGGGCCACCATTTGCCCAACACCAACATTGAGCAAATTGTAGGCCGCCTCATGCATTTTGGCCGCCTGGGTGGTTTCCACTTCAATGGCTCCATGTATGGCGACGACGATTTGACCACGGGCAGCATCAAACCCTTCCAGTTGTTCCTGATTTTTAACGAACTGGTTGATGGCATGAGCGACCCCACGGTAAAAAATCCGAACATCGCCTGGATGATCGACGCCAGCCACAATACCAAAGACCCCATTGAGGATTTGTTGCAATCCGTCAATGGTATTCTTTCAGCTTACGCCCGGGCCCTTTTGGTAGACCGTGCTGCCTTGAATCAGGCCCAGGAAGAGAATGATGTAGTACAAGCTGAAGAACTCCTACGCGACGCCTTCCTCACCGATGTACGCCCGCTCGTAGCCGAAGCCATGCGCCTCGACGGCGGAGCCATTGACCCCCTGGGAGCTTTCCGCTCCGCTCAGGTTCGGGCCAATTTGATTGAAAAAAGAGGTAAATTCAGTACGGCAACGGGCTTATGAAAACAGCGGCATTTGCAATTTTTGATGTAGGGAAAACCAACAAAAAACTCTTGCTTTTTGATGCGGAATTTCACCCCATCGAGGAGCAGAGCCAAACTTTTCCAGAAACTACGGATGCCGACGGTTTCCCTTGCGACGATTTGGGCTTGCTCAATTCCTGGTTATTGGATCATTGGGAAAACCTGCGTTTGCGTTCGGACATCTTGCTCAAAGGGGTCAATTTTAGCGCTTACGGGGCCAGTTTTGTCCATCTGGATGCCCAGGGCACCGCCATTGGACCTTTGTACAATTATTTGAAGCCGCTGTCGGCGGAATTGCAAACGCAATTGTACAACGACATCCAGCAGCACGAAGGCCAGGATCAGGAAGCTTTTGCCGCCATTACCTGCTCGCCCACCATGGGCATGCTCAACTCGGGCTTGCAACTCTACTGGCTCGCAGGCAGTCAGCCAGAAGCCTTCCAAGCAATCAAAACGGCGCTGCACCTACCACAATACCTTTCTTATTTGTTGTCGGGTGAAAAATTCAGCGATTATACCTCGATTGGTTGCCATACCGCCCTCTGGGATTTTCAGGCGGGGGCTTACCACCCTTGGGTCAAACGTTGGGGCATTGAGGAAAAACTAGCGCCCATCACCAAAGATCCCATTGCTACGGTGAAGGATGGGGTGATGATTGGAGTAGGATTGCACGATAGTTCGGCAGCTTTGCTGCCTTATTTGTTGCGGGAAAAAGAGCCCTTTTTGCTCCTCTCGACGGGCACCTGGTGCATCAATCTGAATCCTTTCAACGAGGAGCACCTGAGTCCACAGGCGCTGCGCTGTGATTGTTTGGCTTACCTCACGCCCAAAGGCAATCCGGTGAAAGCTTCGCGGGTCTTTTTTGGACGGGAGCACGATCACCAAGTGGAACGGATTGCGCAGCATTATGGCGTGGAGGCTGATTTTTACAAAAAACTCAGTGGTCAAGAGCAGGTCAGCATCCAATCTGGCTTTGTGCCCGCATGTATGGAAGGTACAGGTCCGGTGCTAGGCTTGCAAAATGGCACTTGGGATTTTTCGACCTGCCCCGATGCAATTTCTGCCTACTACAGTTTGATGCGCGGATTGATGGATTTGTTAAAAATCTCCATCGAGCTGGTCGACAATGGCGTGCCCAAGTTTTATGTCGATGGTGGTTTTGCCCAAAACCCTATCTTTATGCACATGCTGGCCGCCGATTTTCCCAACAAACAAATTGAAGCACTCGAATTCCACCAGGCTACGGCCTTGGGGGCTTTGATGCACTTGAAAAATGGGCAGGCTTATCAACAGTCGATGCCATTGTTTATTTAGGTTGAGGGGTTTAGGGGTTGAGAAGTTGAGGCTGCCGCAGCGACTTTCTCAACTCCTCACCTTTTCTCCTCAACTCCTCAACTTTTCAACTCTAAAACACATGAATGCATTTTTAGGAGTCTTTTTTCACGCCCTCGGCGGTTTCGCCTCTGGCAGTTTTTATTTGCCTTTTCGCAAAGTGAAAGGTTGGTCATGGGAAAGCGCCTGGATTGTCGGCGGTTTTGCTTCCTGGATCATTGTACCTTTGGTGATGGGGGCATTGACCGTATCGGGAATGTTTCCAAGCATTACCTCTGCCTCCCCGACCGTCTTATTTTGGACCTATTTCTTTGGGGTGCTCTGGGGCATTGGCGGGCTTACTTTTGGTTTGACCATGCGTTACCTGGGCATTTCATTGGGCATGGCAGTAGCACTGGGCTTTTGCTCAGCCTTTGGCACCCTGATTCCCCCGATTTGGGAAGGCCGTTTTGATGAGTTGCTGAATACTCGTTCCGGCAATTTTGCGATACTGGGTGTAGCTGTGTGCCTCATCGGGATTGCCGTTTGTGGTTGGGCTGGAATCCTGAAAGAAAGGGAACTGGACGAAGCTGCCCAAAAAGCCGCAGTCGCCGAATTTAACCTGCGCAAGGGTTTGTTCATTGCTACTATTTCCGGTATTCTCAGCGCTTGTTTTGCATTTGCCTTGTCGGCAGGCAAACCTATCGCAGAAAAGGCCGTGGAGTTGGGCACTGATCCATTGTACCAAAACAACGCCATTTATCCCGTCCTGCTGCTCGGCGGGTTCACCACCAATTTCATCTGGTGTATGATCCTCAATTTCCGCAACAAGTCTTTCGGCGATTACACCAATGCCAAATCTCCCTTGCTCAACAATTACCTCTGGGCCATCCTGGCAGGCACCACCTGGTACTTTCAGTTTTTCTTTTACGGCATGGGCGACAATTACCTGCCACCATCCATGCGTTTTTCGGGTTGGACCATGCACATGGCCTTTATCATTACCTTTAGCACCTTGTGGGGGCTGTTGTTGCACGAATGGAAGGGATCGAGTAAAAGGACTTTCCGGGTGGTATACCTGGGACTATTCCTGATCGTGTTATCGACGGTGTTGATTGGTATGGGTAGCCAGCTTTGATTTACTTAATCGTTGGCAAGCGCCATTGGTAATGAACTGCTAGCTGTCGAATACTGAACACCACAATGATGGTGATGATCATTTTCCAGCGGTAGTCGAGCCCAAACAGCCCCAGCAACAAATAGAATAACCCACCCAATAAACACACCGTTACATACAATTCAGTTTTGGGCTGAAACAAGAGGGGTATTTCGTTGCACAACAAGTCGCGAAGTACCCCTCCAAAAGTAGCGGAAACGGCACCCATGACCACCGCCACCGCTGGATCAAGCCCCAAGGCCAGGGTTTTTTCCAAACCCAAAACCGTGAACAATCCAATCCCCAAACTATCGAACCACAAAAAAGTGCGCGGAAAACGTAAAATGGCTTTGCGGAAAAAATAAACCACGGGCAGCGCCGCGAGAATGGCGAATAAAAAATTGGTGTCCCGCATCCAGCCTACGGGGAGTCGGCCAATCATCACATCCCGGATGGTGCCGCCGCCCACCGCTGTGGCCCAGCCGATGATGGCACCGCCAAAAATGTCGAATTTTTTTTCGGCAGCTGTCGCCATACCGCTGATGGCAAAAACGAATGTACCCAGTAGTTCAAAAATGTAAATGATGTCCATTTTATCCAGCCTTTTTGCTTATTTTATTGGCGCGAAGATAACGGGAAGCATACAACTTACACAACCATAAACCTTTTTCAACACATGAGATCGCTCTACCTACTACTTATCCTGCTTGGGTTTACTACCATCGCACAAACTCAGGTTACGGTCAATAGCCTGACTTGTGAACACCTCGTCAACCCCATGCCGCTGGATGCCAGCAAACCTCGCCTGAGCTGGAAACTGAAGAGCCCGCAGCGCAACATCCTGCAAACTGCCTACCAAATTCGGGTAGCTACGGCAGCAGATTTCAACAAAAAAAGCCTGATCTGGGATTCGGGCAAACTGACTTCAGCCCAATCCATCCTCCAGGAATACGCCGGGCCAGCCCTACAAAGTGCCAAACGTTACTACTGGCAGGTCAAAGTCTGGGACAACCAAAACCACGAATCCCTCTGGAGCGAAACGGCCTGGTGGGAAATGGGCCTGCTCAAACCCGAAGACTGGAAAGCTTCCTGGATTGAACCTGAATTGACTGTTGATACCAAATCGATGCCCCCGCCACCTTTGACACGTAAAGAATTTAGCCTGAACAAAAAAATCCAGTCGGCTCGCCTATACGCCACCAGCCATGGCCTCAATTTTATGGTCCTCAACGGGAAAAAAGTGGGCGAAGATCTGTTTACGCCCGGCTGGACGGCTTACCAGGATCATTTGCAATACTTCGTATACGACGTAGGCAGCATGCTCACCCCGGGTGCCAACGTCATCGGGGCGGTACTCGGTGACGGCTGGTACCGGGGTTATCTCGCCTGGGAAGACAATCGCAATGTTTACGGGGAAAAGTTGGGCCTCTTGGCGCAATTGGTCGTCACGTACACGGATGGTTCGCAGCAAATCATTGGTACTGATGCTTCCTGGAAAGCCCAAAACAACAGCGCCATCCGCATGGCCGATTTGTACAATGGCGAGACCTATGATGCCCGCATGGAAATCCCCAATTGGTCCAAACCAGGTTTTGACGACAAGGCTTGGTGGTCGGTAAACGTGGCCAATTTCCCCAAAAACAACCTCATCGCTCCGCAAGGGCCACCGGTTCGCCGCATTCAGGACCTCAAGCCCCAAAAAATCATCACCACCCCGCAGGGCGACAAGGTCATCGATTTTGGGCAAAACATCACCGGATGGATCCGCTTCAAAGTCACTGGCCCAGCCGGAACGACGGTCACCGTCCAACACGCCGAAGTATTGGACAAAAAAGGCAATTTTTATACCACCAACCTGCGCCATGCCAAGTGTGAATTGAACTACACCCTCAAGGGCGTTGGAGTAGAGACTTTTGAGCCGCATTTTACCTTCATGGGCTTCCGCTACATCAAAATCATCAACTACCCTGGTACGTTGAGTGCCGACAACTTTACAGCCGTGGTGATCCACAGTGACATCAAAAAAACCGGAGATTTTTCTTGTTCCAACCCCTTGCTCAACCAATTGCAAAGCAACATCCAATGGGGCCAGCGCGGCAATTTCCTCGACGTGCCCACCGATTGCCCCCAACGCGACGAGCGCCTGGGTTGGACGGGTGATGCCCAGGCCTTCTCTCGCACTGCTGCCTACAACTATCAGGTGGCGGGATTTTTCAACAAATGGCTGAATGACCTGATTGCCGATCAGGGCGAAAATGGCGGCGTGCCCCACGTGATCCCCGATGTGTTGCAACGCAAAGAAAAAAAGAACATCACTGGTTCTTCGGGCTGGGGCGACGTGTGCACCATCGCGCCCTGGAACCTGTACCAGGTGTACGGCGACCAACGCCTGCTGGAACGGCAGTACAACTCCATGGAAAAATGGGTAGCCTGGATCACCACCAAGGCTCCCGACGGCCTTTGGAAAGGTGGGCCTCACTTTGGCGACTGGTTGTTTTATCAGGCCCAAATCAGTAACCCTACCGAAAAAAGTGGCTACACCGATCCCGATTACATCGCCACGGCTTTTTATGCCAACTCGGTGGACATCTTACGCAAAACGGCGCAGGTTTTGGGTAAAAAAACGGATGAAGCGAAATACGCCGCCTTGTTTGAACAAATTAAAAAAGCATTCAACAATGAATACGTGGCTGGTTCGGGACGCACCATTTCGGATTCTCAAACTTCGTACGTGCTGGGTTTGACCTTCAACTTGTTTGAGGAGAAAAACCGTGCTGTGGCTACAGCGCAGCTGGTACGCGACATCAAATCGCGCGGCAACCACTTGTCTACGGGCTTTTTGGGCACACCCTACCTCTGCCATGTCTTGTCGGACAATGGGCATACCGACGTGGCTTACGACCTATTGTTTCAGGAGTCTTATCCTTCCTGGCTGTACCCAGTCAAAATGGGGGCAACCACCATCTGGGAGCGTTGGGACGGCATCAAGCCCGACAGTACCTTCCAGGATGCGGGCATGAACTCCTTCAACCACTACGCTTACGGGGCCATCGGTGACTGGATGTACCGCGTAACGGCTGGCCTGGAAATTGGTCAAGTGGCCTACAAACACATCCTGATTCAGCCGCAGCCTACGCCCAAGTTGAATTTTGCGAAAGCGAGCTTCCAAAGCAGCTATGGCGAGATTGTTTCGGGCTGGGAACGCCAGGGGGAAAAGATCAAGATGACGGTCAAAATTCCGGCGAATACTACGGCTACGGTGACCTTGCCGATTAAGGATGTGGGCGCGGTGAGGGAAGGTGGAAATGCAGTGGCGAATGCGCGGAGTACGGCGAAGGGGGTGGTTGTTGAAGTGGGGAGTGGGGAATATGTGTTTGAGTTTTAGGGGTATGTTGGGTGCATACACCAAGTGTGTACCCAATATTTTTATTTTTTAGTTTTAATTTTAAAAAACAAAACACAATTATTTTATTTTGGTGGAAATTTTCCACAATTCCTAAAAACCAAGCCTCCAAACCTCACGATGAATTTTTTAAAGCGACTTTTGGCCGCCTGGATATTGCCTTGGACTACCTAAAGCAAATGTTGCCCGAGGATATCCAGCACCATCTGAACCTTAACGCTTTGGAACGAATCAATGGTTCATTCGTTTCCCCGCAGTTGAAGGAGTATTTTTCTGATGTGGTGTATCAATGCCCAATTGTTGGGCTTAAGAAGCAGGCTTCTTTAACTTTTATCCTTGAGCACAAAAGTGACATTGTATCGCATCCCCATTTTCAACTGCTTCGTTACATGTTGGATACTTGGGAAGATCAAATCAAAAACAAAAAAGCATTGACCCGCTCGACTAAGTCTTCCAATACCATCCACTCGACTAAGTCTTCTACAAACATTCTATACACAACGTTGCTGCATAATCTTCCGACGCTACACCCGCCGCTCAGCCTGACAATTAATCGAAAAAACTTTGTCGAGCAGTGAAAATACCAATATAACCTCCTGATCATTCCAGCGGTTTTTCAACTTCTTCCGTAATCGCTTCCTGTAATCTAATATCTTCCATACATTACCTCGGCAGTTCGCCAATTTTTAAATTTTTGTTACAATAATCAACCTCTGGATATGGTATTTAGGTTCATTTTTTCGCTCAGCATGTTGGGGCTTTTCTTGCAGTCAAACGTACAAGCACAGTCCCGTTTATCAACAAGCATCAACAGCAACTGGCTTTTCTGTAAAGGTGACACCACCCAAAAAGCAGCTGGAAGCAACTGGAAACCAGTGTCCATTCCACATACCTGGAACACCCAGGACGTACTCGACGACGAGCCAGGCTACTACCGGGGCGATGGCTGGTATAAAAAAACGCTGTTTATCCCCGCCGATTGGAAAGACAAGGACATCTATCTCCATTTTGAAGGCGCAGGGCAGACCGCCGAGGCGTTTGTCAATGGCAAATCGGTCGGTAAACATGCCGGTGGGTACACCTTTTTTTCATTCCCCGTACGCTCATTCCTCAATTTTGCCGCCGAGGGTAACCAAGCCAATGAACTGGTGGTTCGGGTGAACAACAGCCACGACGACAACTTACCGCCTACCATGGGCGATTTCAATATCTTCGGAGGACTGTATCGGGATGTGTACCTAAACGTTTTGAACCACGTTCACTTCGATGCCGACAATCACGCTACCAATGGCGTGTTTATTACTACGCCACAGGTCAGTGCCACCCAAGCCACCGTGCAAATCAAAGGCGCGTTTGTAAACCAGACCAGCACCGCGCGCACATTAACCATCAGCCACCGCATTCTGAAACCAGATGGAAGCCTACTGGCGGAGGAAAAAGGTTCCTTTAGCGCAGGTGCGGGGCAGAAATTTGATTTTATACAGACCATAAAAAACATTCGTGGGCAGCGACTTTGGTCCCCTGAAGACCCCTACCTCTATCGGATTGTGTCTTCCCTTACCGATGCTTCGACGGGGCAACTGCTCGATGAAGTGAGCAACCCCCTTGGGTTTCGCTGGTTCCGCTTCGACCCCAACACGGGCTTTTTCCTCAATGGCAAGTCGCTCAAACTGATGGGCACCAGTCGCCATCAGGACTACCCAGGCATGGGCAACGCCCTATCCGATGCCATGCACGTGCGCGATGTGGAACTGCTCAAAGACATGGGCGGCAACTTTCTGCGCGTGGCACACTACCCACAAGACCCTGCCATTCTGCAAGCCTGCGACCGATTGGGTATTTTGGCTTCGGTAGAAACACCCGTCATGGGCTTTACCGACTCCGAAGCGTTTGCTGCCAGTGCCAAACAGCAACACCGCGAAGTCATCCTTCAGCATTACAATCACCCCAGTGTGATTATCTGGTCGTACATGAACGAAATGCTGCTGCGGGTTCCGTTTGGAAATGACTCCACCCGGCAGAAAGTGTACCTGTCGCATCTGGCAGGCTTGGCTCAAGAACTGGAAAATATGGCGCGACAGGAAGATTCAGCACGCTACACGCTCATTCCGAACCACAATGCCTGGGAGGTGTACAACAAAGTTGGGCTGACCAAAATCCCGAAACTCGTTGGCTGGAATCTTTACTTCGGCTGGTACTACGGTACATTCGATGAGTTCGGCAAGTTTCTGGATAAACACCACCGCGAACTCCCCGACAAGCCCTTGTTGGTTACCGAATACGGTGCCGATGCCGACAACCGGATACGCAGTGCTACGCCCCTTCGGTTCGATAAATCGGTCGAGTACACCATGGCCTACCATCAGGCCTCGCTCAAGGCGATCCTCGACCGCCCATTTGTCGCCGCCGGGATGGTCTGGAACTTGAACGAATTCAACACGGCAGTTCGAGCCGAAACCCTCCCCAACATCAACCCAAAGGGCATTATGACCTACGACCGTCGGGAAAAAGACCCTTATCGGTTTTATAAGGCCAATTTGGTCAAAACGCCTTATATCCAGGTGGGAGCAAAAGAGTGGAATCGCCGCAGTGGCGTTGCCGACTCAGAAACGAGTTTGGTTTGTACGCAGCCCGTTGAGGTGTTTGCCAACCAGCCAAGCGTTACGCTGACGCTGAATGGTAAGGTAATCGGCAGTGCCCAAACCAAACAGGGCATCGCTCAGTTCAAGGTTCCATTAAGGCCTGGACTCAATAGGCTAGTGGCAACAGCTTCGGTGGCGGGTACCACCATTAGCGACCAAGCCGATATTGTGTTCGACCTGCTCCCACGGCAACTGAAAAATGCCAAACTGCCCTTCACGGAACTAAATGTCAGCCTCGGTGATTCACGGCTGTTTTTCGATGACAAAACAGGGCAAAACTGGCTCCCTGAGCAGGCCTACCAGGCGGGTAGCTGGGGGTACGTAGGCGGCAAGCAGTTTGTGATGGCGAATAATTCGCGGGTTGGTTTTGGGGGCAGCCGGAATATTCTTGGCACCGAATTGGATCCGATTTACCAAACCCAACGAACCGGCATTGAAGGGTTTAGATTCGACGTGCCGCCCGGCGATTACGAATTGACGCTCCACTTTGCCGAATTGTTATCGAAAAACACAGGCAATGACATTGCGTTTAATGTCGGCTCACGGGGTGGCCCACGCGACGAGTTCAAAGCCCGCAGCTTCGATGTGTTGATCAATGGCCAGGTGGTGGTTTCGGGTCTGAGCAACAGCGAAACCCTCCAGACGGATCAAGCCGTTGCCATCAAGTGCTTAGTCAGCGTAGCTGGACAGGAAGGCGTGCAGGTTACTTTCAAATCTCATCTTGGCGAAGCGGTGCTGAATGGCATTCAGCTAAGGAAGTTGCGGTAAGCGGATGCGTTGAGCAGGGTGGGTAAAAATTGGGGTGCTTAGAGGGTAAGGTCTAACCACCCCTAAGGTTAAGGTTCTTGGCTGCTGAGTTACTCTGTGATGAGGGGTAGGCTACTTTTTGCCAAATTACTTTGGGCGAAACCAGGGCAACGGGATGATTATCTTGTATCCAAAATTGATAAGTTCGACTATTGGCATGGAATCGAGCATAATATCGAAATACATGCAACATCCATTCTTTGCGGCTTTCGTTTCCTTTTGCAATGGCTTCCAAAATTTGACGGGAAGTAAATTTTTTAAAATCTCGAAGCACTTCCGACAGTGTTAATTCCCCTTCCGCTCTGACAATCATGTGGATGTGATTGCTCATAATCACGTAGGCACAAATGATCAGTCCTTTTTCTTTCCGACAATAGGCCAGGCTTTCGATCAGAATGTCTCGATAGTTTTTTCTCGTGAATACATCTACCCAACCCACAACCGTACAGGTAACGTAATTCAAGCCATGCTGATCCAGAATGCGGTAACGCGGCATATCGTTTTT
>JAIYAV010000395.1 GCA_027488855.1 Saprospiraceae bacterium | reverse complement strand
CACCCATTCTGCTCGCTCAGAAGTGCTTGGACAAGACTTTTGATCTTGCTATCTCTTTTTTCCTCAATTTGGCAAACAACTGGGCTCTTTTTTTTCCTAAAAAAGTGTCCGCCTAGAAACCTAAACAAATGGGCTTGGTGTTGTTTGATCTTTTTTATATCTTCATCGCAACAAAATATTGCTTTGGATTCAATCAAGCCCATACTATGCAACACCACGCCTACACCGCAAGTCCATTTTTTCCTCGCTTCAGCACTGCCCTTTTATTCCTGGCACTAAGCACATTTGCCTGCCAAAAAACCAGCCCCCCCGACGGCTTTCAAATCGAGCCTGGCTTCAAACTCGAACGAGTAGCCGCCGAACCCTTGATCAAAGACCCCGTCGATCTGGAATTCAACGAACGCGGCGAGGCCATGGTACTTGAAATGCCTGGCTACCCTTTTGAAGACCGCCAAAGTCGCCTGCTGGTACTTCAGGATAAAAATCAGGACGGAACTTACGACGACTCCAGCGTTTTCGCCGAAGGCCTGCAACTTGCTAATTCCTTTTTACCCTACAAAAAAGGCGTCCTAGTGGCTGCGCCACCCTATCTCCTCTTCTTACACGACGAGGACCAAAACAACGTAGCTGACCAGGTAGATACCCTCATGGGCGGCTTTTCCACCGGCAACTTACAGCACAACTACAATGGCCTGACCTTTGGACTGGACAACTGGATTTACGCAGCCAATGGTGGCAACGACGGTAAACCCTACTGGTGGGGCGATACCAGCAGTGTCATGGATTTGCGCGGGCAGGATTTTCGTTTCAATCTGGAGACCCGTACCCTGGAACGCCTGGGTGAATCATCCGGTGGTTTTGGTTTGGGCATGGACGAGTACGGGCGTATGTACGAAACGCACAACCTTACGCATATTTCCACCCTGGTCTTCCCGGCCCGCTACTTCAAAGGCAAGGATCATTTGGAAAAAAGTACCCTTGAAAATGCATCCAACCACGAGGAAAACGGCCTGGCCCGCATCTATCCCATCGGCGAACAGGAATCGCGGGTAAACCACCCGGAGCAATCGGGGTATTTTTCGGGCTCTTGTGGCATCACCTATTACGGCGGTGGCGCTTTGGGTGAGGAATATGACAATACGGTTTGGGTGGCCGATGTGGTGCTCAACCTGATCCATGTAGACAAAATCAAAGCCAATGGTGCTTCCTTTAGCGCCCAGCGCCAGCTCGACCAGCGGGACTTGTTGGCCAGCAGCGACCGCGCCTTCCGTCCCGTCAATATGAACGTCGGCCCCGATGGCAGCATGTACCTAGTCGACATGTACCGCAAAGTGATCGAACACCCCGAATGGATTCCCGATGACATCGAAAAAACCCTCGATCTGGAGGCGGGCAAGGATCAGGGTCGGATTTATCGGATCAGCAAAGGTACTGCCAGGGCATTTGATGTAGCCCAATTTAAAACGGAAACTGGGCTGATCCAGGCGCTAACACACGCCAACCAATGGGTGCGGAAAACGGCACATCGCTTGTTGATGGAGCAAAAATTGGGGCAAGCGAGTATTCAGGGTTTAAAAGGTTTGCTCAAGGACAAAAACCCTTTAGCAAAAGTACACGCACTGCACATCCTGGCTGCTCAAGGTGCATTGAACTCCAAAGAACTTGCTGCGGCATTGACGGATCAGGAGGCACCCATCCGTGAAACTGCACTTCAATTGGCAGAAAACAAATTGAGCAATGATCCAACGCTGCTCCAAACCTGCATCCAACTCCTGACTGACTCGGATCAACGGGTACGGATGCAAGCGGCCTTGAGCTTGAGTACCCTGGATGAAACCAGCACAGCCGACCAAAAGCAACGCGTAGCCATCCTTGACGGACTGAACGCAGCCGCCCAAAAAAATATGGATACCTGGAACACTTACGCCATTGCCCTGGCTGCGCAAGGATCGGCGGCGGACTTGTTTGCCAGCCTACTGCAATCTTCTCAGCCAGGCGGCAACAGCGAATTAGTGGCAGTCTTGGCACAAAGTGCCGGGCAATCCACCCAGGGATTACTGGGTGTTTTGCAACAACTGGCTGCGCCAAAAACAAGCAATGCGACTCGGCAAACCATCCTACAGCAACTCAGTCAGGAAGTTCCAGCACTTACCGGAACAGCGGCCCTCGAACCCGCCCTCAAAGCCCTGGAACAATCCCGAGACCTCGGCCTGATTTCCGCTTCAGCAGCCCTGCGGCAAAGATTGAACTTGCCACCCTCTGCGGAGTTTTTGAGCCTCAGTCGTAGCGCTTTGCAAAAAGTAAACGACAGCAGCCTTCCCGATTCCACCAGAGTACAGCAATTAGCCCTACTGACTTTGCTACCCTACGCCCCGAAAGCCAAAGTCCTCTTTGCTTGCCTACCGAACAACCAGCCCATCCAACTACAGGAAGAAGCCCTGCGCCAATTGGCCAACTACTCAGAACCCGAAATAGGCCGACGCCTGGTACAACTTTGGGCAGAGCTGGGCCCACACATCCGCAAGTACGCGGGCGACCTGCTCCTGGATCGTGAAATTCACCACGACGCCCTACTCACTGGACTGGAAAAAAGCCAGATCAATATCGGCGAAATGAACTTCGATCTCGAACGCCGCCGCACCCTGCTCTGGTGGACCGATAATGAAAACACCAAACGCCGCGCCGAAAAACTCTTCAGCGACGCCGCCGTAGTAACCCGGCAAGCGGCCATTGATAAAATGAAACCCGCCCTAGCGCTCAAAGGCACTGCGGCAAAGGGTAAAATGGTATTTTCCACCCATTGCGCCACTTGCCACCGCTACGGCAATACGGGCGTGGAAGTTGGCCCAGTACTGACCGAAATATCCCGCAAAAGTAAAGCCACCCTTCTGCACGACATCCTCGATCCGAACGCCGCCGCCGATCCCAAATACATCAGTCATCGCCTTGAAAGCAAAGACGGGCTGAGCCACCTGGGCATTGTGGCGGCAGAAACGGATCAGAACGTGACGTTGTTAAAAATGGGGGGCGAGAAGGTGACTTTGGCTAAGAAGGAATTAAAGTCTTTTCGGTCGATGGGAACGTCCTTGATGATGGAGGGGTTTGAGAATGCGATAACGGTGGAGGAGATGGGGGATTTGTTGGCGTTTTTGCAGAGGGGAGAGTGAGGGATTTTCAAAAATTAGGGCTCGACCTGAGTACCTTGGCATTTGTAGGCATATTTGAAGCGCAGGCCCATGGACACTCCGAAGGAACCCTAGTCAGGATGACCTGCTATACCGCCAATTATTCTGGCCAAATAAAAGCCGCCGCTGAAATTGAAGAAGCAAGATGGCTCAATTATGCAGACCAAGACAAAATTTCAGCGGTAGACAAGCTGATTTTTGATCACCTGAAACAGCTTAATTTATTGTAAGCATAAACCCTAATTTGAGTAATTCCGGGCTAAACAACCAAAAAAAATGACAAAGTATTTATTATTCCTCTTGACAATACTCTTCTCTTGTGAAAGTACTGATCTATCCCTTGAAGAAGCGTACAACCATGCTACAACTAAGCTAGATCCTGAATTTGATGATATTTTGTTAAAGTTTAAAGAACTGCTAGCCTCCCAAGGCAATGGGCCTGCAATCTTTCTAAAAAGTGAAATTGATACCATTGAGTCAAATAACAATTACCCAGATTACATGTCTTCCGATACAAACCAATTCAATCAAGATATCTGGATAGCTGCAACAACATACGATGGAACTGAGCTTAAAATTTCAATTGGGCAAATATTTGATGGTCAATACATTGACCACAAAGTACGCAATCGAAAAATAAGCACTGAATTCAGAGAAGATTACAAATATGACGACCTTGTAAAACTAAAGAAAGATGATCAGCCTACCAATAAACTCGTGATACCTTTGGAGGTAGCTGAAGTTAAGCTGAGTAAAACCGCTCATTTTAAAACGGGGGAATTAATTTATGGCAAAGCCAAAGTCGTCACTCAGCCCTATTATTTGAAAGAACTTGGCGCTGAATT
>JAIYAV010000059.1 GCA_027488855.1 Saprospiraceae bacterium | reverse complement strand
TTTTCGAGCACCTTAGCAAAAATGCTGAGTTTGATCAATTTCATCCCGATTTCCATAAAGTATTGGATTTCGGCGCGATTCATTCAACTTAGCACGCGCATTCTGCGCGGACTATTGTTTATTGAAAAGGACATCAATTGGATCCGGATGCGTGAACTGAGTTTGAGCTACCGATTCCCTGCTGGTATCGTAGGCAGTAATAAATTTGTACGTTCTGCCTCGGTATTTGTTACAGGCAACGATCTGTTCATCATCACCAACTACACTGGCGCAGACCCTGCGGTAAATGGCAACAGTGCTGCTTCACCCGGTGCTGGATCAGTAGGATTTGATTATGGTACTTTGGCTAACCCACGGGCTGTCACCCTGGGTGTTCGCTTAGGATTGTAAGCCCTATTGTTAAACATTAAAGCATACCAACATGCAACATACATTTCGTCGAATCTTTTTCATCGGGCTGCTTGCATTTTTAGCCAGCAGCTGTGATGAATTTTTGGATGTCAATACCGACATCAGCAAGCCTCAAAGTGCTTCTGCACCCGTACTTTTGCCACCCATGTTGTCCGATATGGCACGTGGTGAGCAGTTTGATTCCCGTTTTGTAGGGCAATTTGTACAGTACTGGCACAACGTTACGGCTGGATCTTCATATGAGGCACATGGCAGCCCTTCCTCTGATGCAAACGCCGAAAAATGGCGCTCTCATTATTACGCCATTGGGCTGAATGTTGATTTGATGATTGCCGATGCCGAAGCAAAAGAACAATGGAATTATGCGGGAGTAGCCCGCGCCATTCGTGCTTGGAGCTGGCAAACCTCCACGGATCACCATGGGGACATGATCTTCAAACAAGCCTGGGAGCCGGGTCGTTTTATCTTTGATTTCGATTCACAAGATCTGATTTATGAAGAAGTAAAACGTTTGAGCGCCGAGGCGCTTGAATTGCTGAACCGCCAGAGTGAAGCGAGTACTCCGGCAATTTTGGCCAGAGGTGATTTGGTGTACGCGGGTGATGCAACGAAGTGGACTAAATTTACCTATGGGGTATTGGCCCGCAATGCCAACCACATCAGCAACAAAAGCACCTATGATCCCCGTAAAGTCATCGAATATGTAGACAAAGCACTGGCCAGCAATAGTGACAACTTTCTGGTACCACATGCCGGCAACAATACCGACGACAGCAACTTTTACGGCCCACTGCGCAACAACATGACCGTTTATCGGCCTTCAACTTACATTGTAAGCTTGTTGGACAGTGTACTTTTGCCAGCGCGTGATCCACGGCTTCCCATCATGCTGACCCCGTCTTTGGATGGCAAATACCGTGGCATTAACCCTGGTGCTGGAGACCCAACCAACTCAGCGGCTACAACCAGCCCTACCAAGTTGCCTACCCTCTTCGGCACAGTAACCAGACCAACTACGGATAAAGGCAGCAAGTTCATCTTCCGTGACAATGCAACTTACCCAATCATGACCTATGCCGAAATGCAATTCATCAAGGCAGAGGCTGCGATCCGGGCTAACGACAAAGCCACAGCACTTACTGCTTATACCAATGGCATCAGAGCCCATATGGATTTTGTAGGAGTAGCTGCGGCTGCACGTGACAAATACCTGGCTAGCCCCGCTGTAGTAAAGGATGCTGCTGCACTGACCATTTCAGACGTGATGATCCAAAAATACATTGCCCTTTGGGGAATCGGCTGCGCTGAAACCTGGGTTGATTTGCGTCGCTATGCCTACAATAAAGACATTTATAAAGGCTTTACGCTACCTACCGTTCTCTCTTCTGACAATGGAGGAAAACTGGTACAACGCGCTCGCCCTCGTTTCAACTCGGAGTATGTTTGGAATGCGGAGTCGCTGAAGAAGATTGGAGCTGATCAACCCGATTACCACACCAAGGAAATGTGGTTTGCATTGCCCTAATCCCTATTCCTTTTTTCATCCATCAAGAAAATAGCTTATGAAAAACCATAAATTTCTGTTCATCCTGGCTTTTTTAGCCATTGGCCTGTGGAGCTGTGAAGAGGAGGAATTCGATTTTCTTCAAAATGCTACTCCTGTCTCTGTCGAAGCCCGAGTCAAGTTTTACCACGGTATTCCCGGAGGGCCTGCAGTTGACTTTTTGTGGCAAGGCAAGCGCCTCAATGGTGGTCGGGTTACGGTAGCTAATTCCGCTTTTTTGCCCGTCACTTACGGCAATTTTTTCCCAACCTTGAACAATGAGTACGCTGCGGTTTCAGGGGGTTCTGGGAAATTAGAGGTAGAGATTCCTGACAATCCATTGGCCAAACCTGCTACAACCAAAGCGACGGTAGTCAGTACAGATGCCACCTTGGAAAATGGGAAAAACTACACCTTTGTGGTATATGGTACTGCTGCGGCACCAAAGTTCAAGGTTTTGAACGATGATTTACCTGCACGGTCAGGTAATTTGACTTATGTACGAATTGTTCATTTGTTGAATGGTGGCCCTGCGGTTGATTTTGGCATCGCTGGTGCTGCGGCGTTAGGCTCGAATATTGCTGAAGGGGCTGCTTCAGCGTGGGCATCATTCCCGATCACAGAAGCAAGTGGCGTATCCAGACAAAAGTTGTCCATCCGCGCTACTGGCTCTAGCACTGCATTGTTGACTACGGCTGATATTGATTTGCAGGTTGGTCGTTGTGTCACGATTGTGGTGCGGGGCAATCAGGGGGGAGCCACTACGCTTGCTCCGGGTTTGTCTACTTTGATTAATCGGTATTAAACGTAGGGGCAGCCCTTGCGGCTGCCCTTTCGACGATCGCCCTTGCGGCTGCCCACCGAACACGATGGGCAGCCGCAAGGGCTGCCCCTACGGTTATTTTTTGATCATTTTCCGTGTTGCGGAATACCGTGCGCTTCGATACGAATAATACAACACCCCGCTCGGCAATTCCTCATCTCCTAATTCAACCTGGTTTACGCCCTGTACAAAATTGCCCTTGATTTCCCTCAACAATCTTCCAGCGGCATCATACACCAGCAGCCTTCCTTCACTCGCTTCCGGCAAATAAAAACGGATCAGCGTACTTTCCTGAAATGGGTTCGGTACGTTTTGGAACAACTCAAAGTTGGGCACCTGAATCTCCGTTTCGTTGTAGCGCAATTGAATAGGGAGGCGTTCATCGGCAAAGTTATAGGCTTCGACTTGCATACGTCCGGGGCTAAGGTGTAATACCTCGCTCAATTTTGCCTTGGCTTTTGCCCGAAACAGTAAGGTAAACAATACCGCATCCGGATTTAACATTGGCTGCTCACTGTACCAGTTGGTCGTAATCAATCCTTCCGCTTTGAAGATGCCAAAGTTTTCAGCTTTGGCCAAACCGTATTGGATATCGACCAATTCAGCCTTCGTGGTAGCATAACTCAGCGCCATTTGATAGCCTTGAATATTGGCCAAATCCTTCACCCGAATGGCTACACTATGGAGTTGTCCACTTTGTAAGCTTTGATCTTCCACGTCTATCCACATCGGATCATTTTCCGTTCTGATTTCAGGCGTTTTAAAGCCCAAATTCGCCGACACATTCACATCTCCAATTTTGACCGCAATAAAATTAGCCGCGAGTTTTTGGCCCACCAGGTCATTGATGCTGTGACTTTCCGGGAAGTTTTGCAACCAGGGGTTGCTGGGATCAGGGAATCGGTAGTTTGCATCTACAAAGCGCCAACTGCTGTTGTTTTTGAATGCGATATCCAGGTTCAAAATCAATTTTTGGATGGCAATCAAATCCAGGGTTGTAATCGATTTGGAAGCATTGGCATCCGCAGCGATCATTTTATAGGGAGAACTCAAAGCCGTAACCCCCAGGATATGCTTGCGGATCAGGATCAAATCAAAAGTAGACACCCCATTGACGTGATCGGTATTGAGTCGGGGGGTCAAAGTGTAATCATTGCCTTCCACCAAATTGGCAAAAATGTAATTGCCCGTTGAGGAAGAATTGGTGCGATTGGATGCCTGCCCGCTGAGGGTTACCTCTACATTGGGCAAACCTTGTCGTGACTCAGTCTGAATGATGCCGCCTAAAAAGCCTTGAGGCAATGGAATACAAATGTCGCCGTTGTTTTGTACCGTGACGAAATTGAGGCAAAAATCGTAATTCGGCCCGCCCAATCGGCCATCGGGCTGCACGGCCATCGGGTTGTTGGCACTGTCCCATGCATGTACTTCTACGATCACGGTGCCTTCGTCAGTACAAGTCAGGATGAGAGAATCCTGTTTGATATTGGGTACAGAACCTTCCCGATTGATGGAATAGCGAATCGGCCCAGAACAATCCGTGGTGGGACTAGCAATAAAATCAACCGCCTTAACCACTGCATAGGCGAGGTCTTCTTTGCCATCGCCGTTGATGTCGCGGGCTGGGTTCAAAGCCTGTAACGTGACCGTAACCCCACTTTTACAAATGGGCGAAGGTGCTTTACAATCCACTACCCGGAAGGTCAAATTGCGGGTACCGATATTCCCACAGGCGTCTTTCACTTGTACCACAAAGCTGTGGGTACCGATGGGATAGCTGCCTTTGATTTGAAAATTGGGGTAGATGCCCTGAATTTCGCTGGCGGCCAATTGCCGATCAATTGTACCGTTGTTGTTGAGGTCAACCCCGGCACTCACTTGCAAACTACCCGGCGTGCAGTTTTCAAAGATGGTGAACAACAATTCTACAGGGCCATTGCAGGAGCTATTGTCGTTGCTACAAAATGGAGCGCCCTGGGTGTAGTTGATCACAGGTTTGACCGTATCAATCACCGTGATTTGTTGGGTGTATTGCCAAAAGCCGCGCGATTTCAGTGACGGATTGATGTTGCTGCTGCTCCAATGGCCGATAGGGTTGCCCAGGCCATCACAGGAGCGCCCGCGTTCGTTGTTGCGGGGGAAAACGTTGTTTTCGTTGTTGTCTTTGTCCAAATAGGTTACGCCGTTGGGGCGAACCATCAACCAGAGGTTTTCATCCCCCGGCAGCAAGTCACAATCCATGTCCCGACTCAGGATAATCGGTGCCGAAACATCGTCGTATTCACAAAGGTTGATCACCCGATAGGTGCGGAAAATTTGATAACAGCCCCCGCCAGGAATGGTAAACTGTCGGTCCTCCACATTGAAGGCCAGGTCATCACAGGCCAATTCATTCAATAATAAGGTATCGGGTATGGGTGTGCCACAATAACTAATTGCATCTTTGGGGAATTTGATTTCATAATTGTGGATTGTATTAACAGTGATGACTTGTTCACAAATGCTTTCAGAAAAATTACCTGCGGCATCTTTGGCCCTGAATTTACGGGTGATGCTGCCCACTTTACAATTATTGAGGTTTACAAGCGGCGTCAATTCCTCCCAGGTCACTGCACAGTTGTCTTCTACCGTAGGCAGGCCAAAATTGCGCTGCAAAACCGCCAAACTGCTGATGTCCAACCCAGTCGGGATGTCGTTGCAATTGATGGTCCGATTCGGCGGCGGAGTACAAGTGGGTGCCAATTTATCGTCTACTTGTAAACGGGTGATACAAGTGTTGGCATTGCCGTATTTGTCGGTACCCCGCAGCTCAATGGTGGCCAACTTACCCACATCGCAGCAAGTAAAATCCACAAAGGCATCCCAGGGGCTATAGCCAGGCACACCATCCGGGGCACATTCAGCCGGGATCAAACGCCGGACTTCCAACTTCAAGGCATTGTCACAATTGTCTCGGCTACTTTTGTTGACATCGGTATTGTTGATTCTGGCAAAGCCCCCTCCACCGAGGGATACCACGAATTCGCTGTTGCAAACCATCGTAGGGGCAATGCGATCGAGCACTTTGAACGCCACTGTATCTTTGGTTTCCTGGTTACATATGTCGCGAACGGTGAAGATGAAGTAGTGGGTACCGAGCGGCACGTTTTGCAACTGGCCATTCACGACGGGCAAGTCCAATTTTGCCCAAATGATCCGCCCGGTTGGAAAACCCGAGATGGTTTCGGGTTGCCAGGAGTAAATTTCCGTCGTGACGGTCGTGCTTGAACAATCTTTGATTTTGGGGCTGGGTAACGCAAAAGCAGCGAAACAATTGAAGGGGGCTACGCTGTAGCGCAAGGTATCGTCGATTATCCCATTGCGATCCAGATCCAGCTCGGGGCTACCCACAATGGGCGCATCAAAGTCACCCACTTCTACGTATTGGCGTTTTTCCAACAAGCGGCTGGGATCACACCAATCGATCAGTTTCCAGTTGCGGATGAGTGCGTACCGAGCACCACATATCGTTACTCGTTGATCGGTGTAGGTGGCAGAATAATTGCAAGTATTGGCGCTATTGTCGAGGTATACTCTTTTGCCAAACCCATTGATGAACCAGGGGCGGCCAGCAATGGTGGGGCTCAGGTTGCCCTGGGCATCCGTTGGTAGAGCGGCCTGTTCACAGTTGGTTTTGACCAAAGTATCTTTTGGAAAAAAAATCGTAGTTGGGCGGCGGAAAAAGAACTGCTGCACGCAGGTAGTCGCATTGCCAAACCTGTCTTTGGCTGTAAAAGTACGGATGATGCCTCGGGCATACGTAGGATGGCAGTTGGCAAAATTAAAGATCGCGTCGCTGAACGTGATGGTCGTGCCGCCGCAGTTGTCCTCCACCACTGGTCTTCCCGTGAAGTTGCGGAAAGCAGGGTCAATGGTCCTGACGTTGTTAAAAATGGAGTCAAAATCGGTGCAGACCAGTCCAGTAGTTTTATCAGCCGGGCAAGAAATAATTTGTGGCCCAGTGATGTCTTGCAAACTAATTTTGACGTTGCAAGAAATGATATTCGGGGTGGGTCGGAAGCGGATGAACCCAGTAATGGTTCTCCCTACAAAACTGGCTGGAACTGGATTGGGCACGAGGGTACCATTGAAGTTCAAAATCACCTCGAAGTCATCGTAACAATCAAATTTGTTGACCATCAGCATACCTGGAGTGATCAACACTTCGCAAGAACTGTTGACATTGATGCTTAGGTCGGTGCGGCAGGCAAAATTTGGCTCGTTTTTGATGACCACCACTTGTTTGGTCAAAGTGCTGGTACAGCCTACGTCTTTGGGCAGCAGTTTTCCCGCTGGATTCCCCGCATCAAAGGTGTAAGTGACCTGATGAGTCCCGGTACCCAGGGTTCTGGGGTTAAAGATGGTCGCAGTCTGGCCATTGATTCTGAAACTGCCTGTACCTTGCACTCCGGTGCCACCATTTCCACTTAGGGTAATGGCTGGAGTAAACAAACAAATGGGGTTATCCAGGTCGTTAACCTGTGGCTTGGGGTATTTACACAGATTGGAAATGGTCAACGTATTTGGAAACAATGGGCTTTCCGCCTCCAGTGTATAGCCTTGCCCATCCAGGTGCACCCCGCGCAATACGTAAATGCTGGAATCAGGTTTGATCTTCACCTCGCGGAATAAGGTACCCGCTGTATAAACATTGAGGTTGAGCGAGTCGCGTAAGGTGGTGGTTTTCACCCGCCAAATTTGATTGGGTAGTGCTGGTCCGATCACAATTTCTTCATCAAAAGCGCCATTGCCCCGGCAAGAGCAGGGGTCACCAATTTTTGGCCCTTTGGCATTGCTTATTTTGGGGCTTCCGCAGGCAGTTCCGGCCATAATCCCCACGACAACTATGGTACTCGCCGTATTTCCCGAAGCATCCCGCAGGGTTACGGTAATGCGGTGAAAACCTACTTCTTTGCAAGTAAAATTCGTCTTGCTCAAGGAGAATCGTACAATTCTACAATTGTCGTAACTGCCCGCATCCACGGTGGAAGAATCGATGCGCAGGCTACCATTTGCACCCAATTGCACCAATACGGTATCGGCACAAACAGGCACTGGCGGCAATACATCCCTCACTGTCACATTCACCGTACAGGTTTGGCGGCGACCATTGGCATCTTCGATGGTCCACAGCACCTGGGTAAGGCCTACGGGAAAAGTGGCGCCCCGCAAGGTGCTGTCGCTAGGTGCGGCAGCAAAATTGTGGTACACCCGACGGATGCCGCAGTTGTCTCTGCGATTGGTGGGATTGAGGCGGCGGTTGGTCACCGTATAGCTACAATCCTGGTCTCCATCGGCATTGGAATTGACTATCAGATCGGCAGGGCACTGAAAGCTGGGATTCAGGGTATCGAGTACCGTTACTGCAGCCAAACAAACGGCGCTGTTGCCTTCCGCGTCATACACCGTGAGTGTAACCAGATTTTCACCAATGTTTTCACAAGTAAAGCTGGTTTTATCCAGCGCCAAACTGTCCAGAATACAATTGTCGGCGCTGCCATTGTTGATCATAGCCGGCGTCACCACTGCTTTTCCGGTGGCATCCAGGTATACCGTGATGTTTTGACAACGTGCTGCTCGTTTGACCTGATCAACCACGGTGATCAAGGTGCTGCAACTATCGGTATTGCCAGCAACATCGGTGGCATAAAGTGTAACCTCAACCTGGCCTCGATCAGCACAAAAGAAACGATCCCGACTCAAACGGTAAGTCAATCCCGCGCAATTGTCACTGCCACTGGCATTGATTAAGATGGGGAGCAACACCGCCTGTCCGTCAGCACCCAAAAAAATGGTGGTGGTCCGGCATTGTACCCGAGGTTTGATGCTGTCCCTCACGGTTACGATTGCCGTACACGTTTGTTGGTTTCCACTGCGGTCGGTGACGGTCAGCGTGAGCCTTTTTTCACCCAAATCAGCACAAGTAAAGTTGGTTTGGGACAAACCCAGGCTGACAATGGTACCGCAGTTGTCCACACTTTCATTGTCCACGGCACTGGGCAAAATGCTGGCTTGACCTTTTTCATCCAAAAACACCTCAATGTTTTTACAAATGGCGGTGGGGCGAACGGTATCCAGAACCGTCACCGTTGCGGAACACAAACTGACATTGTTGCTGGAATCCCTAACCGTCAAGATGACCAGATTTCCGCCCAAATTGGCGCAAGTGAAGCGATTGGGGCTGGCGTCCAGGTTTTGGATGCCGCCACAATTGTCGCGGCTATTCAGGTTAAGGGAATCGGCATTGAGAACGGCCACCCCATTGGCATTCAGGTAAATGGTCACATTGCGGCAATTGGCTACTGGCCGAATGGTATCGAGCACGGTTACGGTAAAATTGCAACTGTCGAGATTCCCGCTAGCGTCTTCCAAGTAATAGGTATTGGCATTTTCACCCAGGTCTGCACAAGTGAACTGTGCTTTGCGCAAGCGGGGATTGAGTATTTCGCTGCATTCTTCAAAACTACCATCATCGACACTGGCTGTTGATAAATCGGC
Source organism: Saprospiraceae bacterium (assembly GCA_027488855.1). Lineage (GTDB taxonomy): Bacteria > Bacteroidota > Bacteroidia > Chitinophagales > Saprospiraceae > Haliscomenobacter. The sequence goes on along the minus strand of JAIYAV010000059.1, from coordinate 10,573 downwards.
AGTACCTTCTTCACCCAGGTACAAGGTGACGTTTTTGCAGCGTACCACTGGCGGAAGCAGGTCTTCGACAAAAAGGGTCAATGAATCGCTGAGGGCAAAACAACCCGTGCTGGATGAACGTACCCGCATAACGGTGCTGTCCACTTTTGGCGGGAACTGAGCAGTATTGTTCAATTGATGGTTAAAGGCAAAAACGAAGTACTTGCCTGCGGCGCGGGGGCCAAATTTTCCGGTAGAACTGGCTTTGGCCAAAAAGACCCGATTGGTATCGGTCAGCCAATATTCGGTGGCGTACCCCCCCCCTACAAATGCGCCATTCACACGCACTTGGATGGAATCTCCTGGGCAGCGACTTAAAGTGGTGGGGGAAAATTGGCCTGCTGAAGCGGTACAGCTTTGTGCCTGAATTTGGGCGCCTACAAAAAATATACAAATCGCCCATAGGACTATGGTGCGTATAGCTTCTCTCATGGTGTAATGGTATGTTAAAAAAATGCCTCTTAGAGCTTGTTTAAGCTCTGTAAAAAACACAAAAAGAGCTGAACGTAAAAAGACAAAGTAGTGGGGCAAAAATAAGTATTCATTTTTCTTGAGCCAAAGGATTAGATAAGACACTTAAAATGAAACGTTTACTTATCTAATCCTTTGGCAAAATGAACACTTATTTTTTTATCGCCCCAAAGGTAATCTTTGGACTAACAATTGTCTCTTCAAAGTGGTGGGTAGTGGTTCATCCTTGGATCAAAGTGAGAAAAGCTCCGTGGAGGCAGGTAAATGGTGGTGCTTTGCAAGGGGCAATGCACAGGGCACAGCGCAAACAGGAATAAACGCATAAAGTGCCCAAATCGGTGATTGGGTAAAACGTGTTGCATGGGACTATGTATAAAGTGATTAAAAAAACCGTTGCAATGATAACGTACGAGGGGGGTAAAATGTGTGCTGGAGAGGAGGAAAAAATGGAAAATAGTGGTTTTGGGGTAGGGTTTGAAGGAGGCCGTTTATTGAACGATCTCTCTTGAATTCGGTAGCCTTGCAAAATATCGGACAAATTCATACTGCTATGGGGTAATTCTTATTGTCTTGCAACAATTTGAATTACCCCCCTTAAGTCCAATGATTAGAATCGTATTTTAAGACCAGTAGCCTGGTTTTGTAAATCTTGCAAAGATTGATTGTTGAGCCTATATTTGTTGTCATGCAAATCTACAAAGTGCAATTTTCTCAATTCCTTTAGCTCAATTGGCGCTTGTCTGAATCTATTGTTGTTTAAATACAAGGTATCCAGATTTTTGAAATACAACAAACTCTTTGGAATGCTTTTTAAATGGTCGTTTTCGAGGTGTAATATCTTTAGATTGGGTAAATCTTTGATTACCAAAAGGCTTTGGGTAATGTCCATTTTCTTTTCATCATTCAAGTAAAGCTCTACTAAATTCTCTAACCTTGAAAGTGATTGAGGCAAAACTTTGAAATCGTTACCACTCAAATCGAGTATTTTTAATTTTTTTAGTTTGCTAAGCCCATCCGGTAAGTTGGTTAAATGATCGTTTTTAAAACTCAAGTATTCCAAATTTATGAATTTCTCCCAAATACTATCGGAAGGCAAATTTAAATTTTGATTACTGAGGTCCAAGCGATAAACCTTTTCCGGTTCTTTTAAGGCTTCTTTTATGTCTGAATACTGTTTTTTTATCACAGAAGAATCAGGTGTAACTTGGGCATTAGTTGTGAATACTGGTAAAACAAAAAATGCCAGAATCATCCCATGCTTTAAGCTTGAATTTTTCATATCCCTAAATGTTAAAGAACTTTGAACTGAATAAATCCCCTGCCACCTTTGCATTCAAATGTGGCAGGAGATTTTAAACCAAATTATTTAGTTGCTGGCACAAATGGCAATGCAGACTTGTGAACGATGATTCTCAGTTTACCATCTTTTCCCTTTTTAAATACCCAAGTTTTATCCACCATCACTTCTTTACCATCTTTACCTGTAACCCAAACATTGCCCATTGTAATTGCAACAGAGCCATAAATTTGAATGCCTTCATTTTTGGCTCCTGCATTGTCATATCGCGCCTTCACCCAAGGTGTTAATGCAAACCCTTTGTCATTTGGATAGTCAGGGTCTCCACCTACGAAGTAAGCTAAAGCACCTTTTTTGTCATTTCTAAATGTTTGGTCGCCAAATGCCAATGTTGGCTTAAAAAACACCTTGCCTTGGTCGTAGTTATAAGCGTCGGAGAGAACCTGTTCTGCAAATGCTTTGTAGTCGCCACCTTCTTCTTTTAATTTTCCAATTTTCACCAAGGCATCACACCAAGCCTGTTGCGCAGCATTTACTTCGTCATAAGTAATAACAGTTTGAGCGCCCTCTTCAACATACTCCAAATTCAAATCGTTGATTGCTTTTTGCACTTGTTCGTTGGTTTGATTTACTAAATTTTGTGCTTCATCTTTTGCTTTTTCAGCCACTTGGTCACAACTAACAAGCAGTAACCCAATGCATAATCCTGATAAAATTAGATTTCTCATGTACATGGTATAATTTATTTTTGCCTACTTCTTAGTGCGGTGTTCGGCTTGTCCGCCATGTACTATTTTTAAACAGCCGTTGAATCCCTTTGTTCGTTGGTATTTTGCGGTGAACTCCCGTTGAGGATTGGTCATTTGCTGGAGTTTTTCCGGTATTGCTCTTTTTTACCACTAAAAACAGCAGCCAATTCATACTTTTGACAGAGAAATTGAACGCACACAAAATGGAAAAGGGTGATTTTGGGGTAGGCTGTAAGGAATCAATTTGTGCAAGTGGCGGTTCGATGAATTTTATGAATTAGCCCTCAAAGACTTGACCTCTTCTATTAAAAGTCCTGTTGCTTGAGCAATCTGCTCGTCTGGGAAGTTCATCTTTATCAAATTCTCAGCAATTTCGGTATTTCTTTTCCGCTCAGTTTTTATTCTTTCATCCGCTCTAAACTCATCTTCAACTTTTCTAGCCGCATTTGCTGCCGCCTCCTCCGCTTCTATTTTTAGGCTTTCAGCATAACTTGCTTCATCATGAAGGTTTTCCAAAAACTTATTGTATTTCTTCCGTTCATCATCTGGCAAGTTCATCACATTTAACTTCTCTCGAACTTCGCTCATGCCTTTTGCCCGAAATTCGTCCAAAACTTCGCTGTTTTTAAAAAAGTAAATCCACTCATCCAACGTGTCATTCACGATGTCGTTAAATTTGGTCGTGCGGATCAAATAATATTCAGGGTAGGTTTGATGAACACTTGGCTTGCCGAGCATTTTTTGCTGTGCAGTCGTGAGTTGCAAATCTGTATTGGTATGCAATCCTTTGAACTTTGTCTGCCCAACGTAAACGTAATCTTCACCCTTGCCCAATTCAAAGTATACGATGCTCACGGCAATTACTTTTTTTATCGCCCCATATTTTGCACTCTCGGGAAGGTATTCGGTGATGGCTTTTGAGGTAGCGAACAGCATCCGCATTAGGTAGTCCAACTCCCTCGTGTTCTGAATTTCGATGATGATGTGTTCGCCCTTTGAGTTTTCAGCAAACAGGTCAACCCGGTTGAATTTTTCATCCTCCTCTTCTTGGTTGCCTACACATACCAAAAGCCCCTCGATCTTCACATCTTCACCCAATAGCTCAGACAAGAAGCCTTCGAGGATGTCGAAATTCTTTTTGTCGCGCAGTATTTTTTCCGCTGCCCAATCGAAACGGATGTGCTTCTTGGCCATGAGGAATATCTTTTCAACAAAGATAAGATGTTTTAGGGGAAATAAGTGAAAATTTTTTGTGTTGGAATTTGGATTTTCGCTAACGTTACGCTTTACGAATTTGCGATGCTTAAGAGCAATTTTCGAAAAGCGATTGTTCGATGAATAATTACGATCTTCAACCCTTTAGATTTCCTCTAGGCCTCCTTCCATTTTTCTCCTTATAAGCCTTAATATGTTCACTTTCAATACGTCTAGCTTCTCTACGTCCAGGAATATCATGAATGAGAATTCGGGTAAAGAATCTTGCCCAATCGTCAATCAAATTTGCAAAACGCAATTGCACACGCATCCTTTTTGACATCCCATCTTTCTTGCTGATTCTACCGCAGCTAATTCCATACTTAAAAATGTCGTGGTCAACTTTATCCACAATTTCATACAGGTGGTGTAGCTCTTCGCTGTCATCTGAATTTTTATGCGCCATATCCTTAGTCAATTTGCCAGCCCGACTTATTGCTTTGAGTTTCGTAATTATAAGTTGGAATATAATTGAAAGGGACTCCCATTTTCATTTCAAAAGCATCATCCGCCAAATACAGCAGATGTTCAAAAACAATCTCATCAGGCATTTGAGTGGGGTCATTCAATACTTTTTCATAGTACTCTTTACCTTCAGCTACGACCGCGCAACGGGCGTATAAAAAGTCATCAGCAGAGATGAAATGCTCAGGGTCTTTTGCCGCATATGCATTTGCATGAGCCCTAGTATCCTGGTGATAAAGCTTTGCGGACAGTTTATCTGCGAAAAGATAAATACTGGATACTGGCATTTTGGCCAGCATCTTTACGGCTGGTTTTAGCTTGTTTTCTGAGCCTTTTTTTGACCAGTCTATTTTTTCAATGATGCCCCAAAAATCCTCTTCTGAGAATAAATCATCCGCAGGAGACTTATCCTGAAGCCGAATCTCCACTTCGGTTGTTTTGCCGAACTTTTGCTTTAAACCATTGATGAACTCGCTGTTGAGATCATTCAGGCTGACATTTAATACGGTGGTCATAGCCAAATCTTTGTTGTTTGGCAAATTAAACAACTTTGAGGAATGTTCCAAAATTTTTTGGCCGTCCCTAAGTTAGTCAAGAAGTTCTTTGAACCTTTTAATGTGGTCTTCCATTTTTCGTTGTTGTTCGGAGTTAAAAACCCTTCCGAATGTCATACTCGTAATTTCTATTTCCAAAAGACGAGACTCCGCCATTAGTTTGTTTAATTTTTCTAATTTCTCAACTGCGTCCGTTCCTCGTTCATTCAATTTTTCTAATTCATTTGTGGCTTTTAGCGTAATTTTCTCCAATGCTATCTCTTTCGCTTCTCCTAAAATTTGTGTAAGGGCACTAATGAGTTTATTTAATTCATTGTCTCTGTCTTTTATTCCGATTAACTTTTCTTTGATGTCAACATTATATCTCGCAGTAAGTGTGATGATTTGCTTGTCCAGTTCTTTGTCTCCAATTTGTTGAATAAATTCCTCTAACAGACTTAACGCATCGTCAAACCTTGCTCTTTTTATTTCTGTTCTTATTTTATAAACTTGATTTTCAACGTATTGAGAATTCATAATTATGAGTTTTTATTTTTCTTCTTTGGTTTCATGGAACAAGTCTCTACCACAACTAACGACTAAGTAAAAACCCGCATTGCACCTTTTGCTTAGTCGTCTGTTGCGGGTAAGTTCGCTTAGTCCGCATATCATTTTCTTTCATCTACGTGGTTTATGTACTAAGTACTGCAATGCGCTCACTTGTGAATATAGCAAGAGATTGTTACTCCAACAAGCAAGCAACCATTAAATTTTCAAATCATCAATCGGGCTTTTGATTCTCTCCAAACCTTTGTTGGTAATGTGAGTTTAGATTTCGATTCCTGAACGCCTCCTTCACTCCACATCCCCCATTTTCACCCCAACAAACTTCACCTTCGCCCTACCCGCCAAATTACTCAGCCGCACAGTAACCGGATAAGCTTCCTTCCAAGGGCTACCCGGATTTTTAAACACATACCCCGCATCCACAAATCGCCAACTAGGCACCGCTTTGAACCGAGTATCCAGCCCCAAAATCAATCGCCGCATCAACACCAAATCCAGCGCCGTAATCGATCCCGAATTGTCTACATCTGCCGCCAAAAGTTGATAAGGATTCAGGATAGGCTTTATCCCCAAAATATGTTTCTGTAAAGCAATGATGTCCCGAGTACTTACTCCCTCGCTCGCTTGAACATCCAATGCAGGCGTTACTGTGTACGTCCCATCATTGATATTGCTGAAGGTGAAATTGCCATCAATGATGCTGGTATTTTGTGCTTGGGCTGCGCCACTGAGCGCCACGTTGACCCCAGCCAGTGGTTCTCCGTTCCGTTTGTTGATCACCCCATTGATCATGCTTTTGGTAAAACCCAGCGTAAAACCAGCCACCACCGGATCGTGATCCGAACAGCGGAACGGATCACCAATCGGATCTTCCGTAGTACCCGGCAACATATCCGCCGCATCATACTGAAAACGACTCAGCGATTCCACCGAGTTGATGTTCCATTTAGCACCCTGCAAAAACTGCCGGGCCATTGTGGGCGAAGCAAAAATATGGTCGAGGTCGCCTAAAAATCCATCAAAGTCCTTGCTTTGTCCGGCGGGTACGACGTTCACATAGCCAGCCGCTTCCAACAAACGCAAGGGGTCTTCCTGCTCATAGGCATTGTAATCCCCGACCATTACAAAATCGGGATCACCCGAGCGGGTTGGATCGCCCTGTACCCAGGCCAGGATTTCCTGGATCGCATCGGTGCGCACCTGATTGTAGGCACTTTGGCCATCCAGGATGTCGGCATTGAGGCCAGTTCCGTCGCCTAGTTTGGAGCGCAGGTGATTGACGATCAGTGTAAATCTTTCGCCGCGTTGATCAATAAAGGTTTGAGCGAGGGGCAGGCGGTTTTGTAAAAAGATGCCATTGCTGGAATTCAAAAAAACCGGGCCACCGTCGGGTCTCACCTTCGCCGTTTTGTAAATGATCCCCACCACAATTTGATCGGCACCGTAACGAACTCCCGGGCCACTCAAAGCGTAAGTACCCGGCCCACGCAAGGCATTGAGGGAGTCCACCAGTTCCTGGGCCGCGCTGCGATTGCCTCCGCCGTCGTTTTCGAGTTCTTGTAAACCCAAAATATCGGCGTCCAATTGGAGGATGGCCTGGAGAATTTTGCGCGTTTGCAAGCGGAAAGCCGTCAATGTACGCGCACCCCGAGCGGTCGGAAAACCGCCACCAGCGCCATCACCGTTGAAGAAGTTCAGTAGATTGAAGGTGGCAATTTTGAGGTCACCCGCCGGGCGTGGCGCGGCTGGGCGTGGGTTGTCATTGGTAAAAACGACTGGGGCCAAAGGGCGGATGCGGTAATTCCCCCCGCTGAATTCCAGTACTCCACTGAGCCCTTCCACTGAGTTGCCCATACGCAACATATTGCCCTTGTTCACTTGTAGATGGTACACTGGAACCCGGTAAATATTGGTGTAACGGTCATCCAGGATGATCCGTTCGCTGAATTTTTGTTGCTGGTAGGTTACAAAGTTTTTGACACTTGGCAAATTCAATTCGGTGTATTGCAATTGCAAGCCACTGGAGGATAAGCTCAATTCGCCCGTTTCGCCCAGGTCGTGGTTGAACACGATGGTGAGCTTTTGAGGAAAACTGACCCGCATCCCCTCTACCGCTTCCAGCGCAGTGCTTGAGTCCTGGGGCAGTTGGATCAATGCTGCCGGGGGCAAATCTTGCTTGCTCGCGCACACTTTTAGGTCGCGAACCTGAGTCAATATGGTCGCGCCATCGCGCTCCGCCACCTGCGCCCTGATGCGCACCCGATCACCAATGCTGATGCGGGGTCCAAAACCATTGTTGTATACAAAAAGCCCTTCCGAGCTACGTTCATTGTCATCGTAATCAAATAGCTCTTCCTGAATAAAAAAGCCCAATAGGCTGCCATCTTCCTGTTCTTGAAAATCAGCGGTGACAATGGCTTCTACGTCTACTGTTTGTCCATCCAATGGTGAAATTGCAGCGCTACTTTGCACTTCCGAAATCCAGGTAGCTTCGGTATTGCAAACAGTGGAACTACTGATGCTGAAACCAAAATGATAGTCGGCCACTAAATTGTCGGGGGGGTCATTGGCGTCCTGGTCTTGCACTCCTGTGGCCAGGATGCTCACTTGTACGATTTCTCCGGCTAAAAAATCAGTTTGAGGATCGAGTATAAAAGTGTCGGTAGTGTCATTGGTAGCAAGTCGAGAAAGGGTAAAAGCATGCTTTCCGCTACGCGATCCCATCAGGCTGATGGCATTGGCACTCAAATTCACCATTTCATTGAACTTGATGGCGATGTTGACATTGGCGGCCACGCCACTGGCTTTGTTCAAAGGCTGGGTGTTTAAAACCTGTGGCCCCTGGTCCAGTTGACCACAAATCACCGCGTGTTTGCCCAATCCATCAAAGGTATTGCTGGCAAAAACTTCCCATTCGCTAGCTGGATCAAAGGTATTGTTGGCATCAGTATCTCCTTTACATATGTCTTTGCGCCGCCGCAGGGTTTTGTCTACGGTTGAAATGCTGGCGTTGCCCCAGCCAGCGTTGCCCGGATTTGTACCAATTTGCCCAATCACATCGATGATTGCACCATTGATACCTCCTTTGCGCAGGACAATGGCATCATTTCCGTCAAAAGCCACCAGATTGCTCGACCCTACATCCATCACCGCAATGATGGCGCGGTCGGCATCGGTGCGCCCCAAAACAAAAACTTTACCTGCTGCCAACGAGCCAAATAAAGTCAAGGAAGCCGTAGGTGTACTGACGCCATTCGCGTACAATTGGATCACGTACGTGCTCAAATTGATGGTCGCACTGGTGCCGTTGTAAATTTCGAGGGCTTTGTTGTTGCCCGAGCCTTCCACGTATTCGGAAAGGATCAAATCGCTGGGTTGAGCGTATAAAGTGATGAAAGTGACGAGATTTACCAATCCTAACAAGACAAATTTACCTATACAGCAGGTGTAGAAACGATCCATGGGAAAAATGTTTACGCAAAGGTATCCAGATTTTTTTCCTAAAAAACTAGATTAAACTGAATGTTCTTTCTACATTTGCACCTCGTTCATAAAAACTGTTGAACCATGCCAAAGATGAAAACACATTCCAGCGCCAAGAAGCGTTTCAAGGTGACTGGATCCGGCAAGGTAAAGCGTTTCCAAGCCAACACTTCGCACTTAATGCGCAACAAAAGCAAGCGTGCGAAATTGGCTCACCGCGACTCTACTCTTGTTTGTGACGCAGAAGAAAAGCGCGTATTGCGCATGCTCTGCAAAGCTTAAGGACGGACTGCTCCGTTCTCTTTTTTAACGAGAATACAGGAGAAAGCATCACCCAGTTGGTGATCCCTGTATTGTACTAAAAAAACCAACAATGCCACGTTCAGTGAACGCGGTGGCTTCAAGAGCCCGCCGCAAGAAAGTTTTAAAAGCCGCTCGCGGTTTCTTTGGTGCTCGCTCCAAAGTTCTGACTGTAGCCAAAAACGCCTTGGATAAGGCAATGGGTTACGCTTACGTCCACCGCAAAGCCAAAAAACGCGCTTTCCGCCGCTTGTGGATCGCACGTATCAACGCAGGTGCTCGTCAATATGGCGTTTCTTATTCCCGCCTGATGCACCATCTCGCCGAGAGTGACATCCAGTTGAATCGGAAAGTATTGGCAGATTTGGCGCTTAACCATGCCGACGCGTTCAAAGCAATCGTAGATTCCGTACGTTAATATATACGACGACATCGACCCAAACGGGGCGGCCATATCAGAAGATATTGCTGCCCCGTTTTGTTTTTATTAAAATTATTCCCACTTTTATACTTATTCCCGCTGAAGTTTACGTTTACTTTTTTCAAAACAAGCTCATAAACCCTCATTCACATGGCCAACATCGAAGCAATCCGCGACCTATTGCGCACCAATTCCGTCAGCAAAGTTTTAAGCGTCAATGCCCGCAACCAATACGTTTTGGCGTTCCGCGATATGCTGAACGAGCTGGGTTTTTCCAATGAATTAAAAATGAGTTCGATTGGCAGCAGCGATTTCTTTGGGAATGAGGTTGTGAATGCCGTGGTGAGTTTTGCCCGGCGGAACAAACTGGATTCAACGGGTTTGACGGTTACCCCCTTTTTGGGTGCGACCATGGTAGAACGCCACGAAACCTTACCAGGAGTAAAAACCCTGGAAGGGGCCATCGCCAATGGCCAATATGCTCAATTCAACCTGCAAAACATGGCGGACCGCAACAACATCATTTTGCGGAGTCTGCTCCAGACCTTAGGTATTACAGGTACGACCACCCAAGACGCACTGCGCAATTTTGCCCTGCGCAAAGGATTGTCTTCGGATGGTTACCTACTGACCGAAAGCTTGGCCAAAGCCCTACTTACTGATCTGTACCAACTCTACGGAGATGGCTTGCCCAAACTATCCATCAAACCAGTCACTAACAATCCTCCCTGGACAGGTACGGGCAATACCGGAAATACGAACACAGGAAATACCAACACAGGAAATACCAATACGGGGAATACCGGAAACACCGGTGGAACTGGCTTCCCTCCCGTTACCAATCCAGCCATTGGCAACAATTTGCAAGTGGACGACCGCGGTGGAACGATCGTTATCTCTGACGGCTCACGCCAGATCCAATTCCGCAAGCACCAACCGCAGGGTGTTTCCACCCCTGGTTTCAACAACCTGGTGACCTTTGTGGAACAAAACA
>JAIYAV010000080.1 GCA_027488855.1 Saprospiraceae bacterium | reverse complement strand
GTGAAAAGTGAAAAGTGAAATTAGAGGGTCATTTCAGCGCCTCCAAATTTATAAGCAGAAAAAAAATTGGAAAAAGTTGAAAGTCCAATGTTGTACCTGCTTTTCACTTTTCACTTTTCGCTTTTCACTTTTTTGCTATTTTTACTTGAGGTTGATAAAAACTACATCAGATCATGAAGCGAATTTGTGTCATCGGCGCAGGCTGTTCGGGTATTACCACTTTGAAAAATTTGTTGCAAGCGGGGCTGACCGATGTCGTCTGTTACGAACAAAATGACCAAATTGGTGGCAATTGGGTGTACTCGGCAGAGGAATCTCATTCCAGCGTGTGTGAAACGACGCACATCATCAGCTCCAAAACGATGTCGCAGTTTGCCGATTTCCCCATGCCGGCTGAGTATCCAGATTACCCTTCCCACGATCAGTTGTTGAAATACTTCCAGGCTTATGCGGCACATTTTGGCCTGTATCCCTACATCCGCTTCAATACCAGGGTACAAAACGCAGAAAAAATAGCGGGTGAAAAATGGTTGATCACCCTTGGTGACGGCCAACAAGAAACCTTTGATTTTTTGTTGGTTGCTAATGGACACCACAATGTGCCCCGGCACCCTGAAAACTGGCCGACGCAGTTTGGGGGCAGGTACCTGCATTCCCACAATTATAAAACAGCCGCGCCATTCAAAGATCAAAGGGTGTTGATTGTCGGTGCGGGCAACTCGGGTTGTGATTGTGCGGTGGAAATCAGCCGGGTAGCCAGTTTTGTGGCCATCAGTACCCGTGGCCCGCAGTACATCGTGCCCAAGTTTTTTATGGGCAAAGCTACCGATACCTTCAATGGCCAAATGCTGTGGGTACCCAAACCCATTGCGGCTTTTTTGCGCCAGCTGAGCCTGCGCATTCAAGTGGGGAAATATTCGGATTATGGCTTACCTGATCCAGATTTCCCGGTGCTCAAGGCACATCCAACGGTCAATTCAGAGTTGTTGTACAAAATCCGCCATGGCAAAGTCCACCCCCGCAAGGGCCTCATGAAGGTGGAAGGCCGTAAAGTGTTTTTTGCGGATGGGGTAGAGGAGGAGTACGATACCATCATTGCGGCGACGGGTTACAAAATCAGCACTCCTTTTTTTGCTCCCGATTTTATCAACTACGAAGAAGCAGATCGGGTTCCTCTTTACTTGCGCATGTTCCATCCTCAGCACCCCAGCCTGATATTTATTGGCCTTTTTCAACCGCAGGGTGCCGTTTGGCCGTACAGTGATTTGCAGGCCAAATTGGCTGCCAACTACATTGCCGGGCGCTGGGCACTGCCCAAAAATCTGGCGGAATTGGCCGAAAAAGATGCTGAGCATGTCAGTCGGGAATTCCTGCAGGCCAAACGCCACAGCATCGAGGTTCACGCCCATGAATTGGAGCGGGACCTAAAAAAACAAATCCCAAAAAACGCCCCAACTTGGCCGCGTGAAGTAAACAATGTCGTTCAATAATATAACTTGAATCTTGGGTTAGTCGCATTTATTCCGAATCATGTGCGACTTCTCCGAAGTCGTAAAAAACTCATTTACTGCATTTTATACAAATGTTCGACTTCTCCGAAGTCGACCCAATGACTTCGGAGAAGTCACACATTTGTAGAAAATGGGTGCATTTAAGGATATTACGACTTCGGAGAAGTCGCACAGGATATGCTCGGTAATGCTGCACATTAACCCATCAGCCCATTAGATCATGCTGCAAGCCAACGTTTTTTCCCAACAAGTCGCCCTGGTTACTGGCGGTGGAACTGGCATCGGATATGCCATCGCCGCCCAATTGTTAAAGTCGGGTGCCCAGGTTTTTATCTCCGGTCGTAAAGAAGAAAAACTCCAAAAAGCGCAGGCGAGCCTGAGCCAATTGGGTACTTGCCACTATCGGGTGTGCGACATCCGCGATAGCGCTCAAATCCAGGAACTCGTTGCGTTTATCCGCGAAAAAGCCGGGCGCCTGGACATTTTGGTCAACAACGCCGGAGGGCAATTCCCCTCTCTGGCCGAAGACATGGCTGAAAAAGGCTGGAATGCCGTCATCAACAACAACCTCAATGGCACCTGGTACATGACCCAGGCAATGGCCAAAGCTTTTTTTATCCCCCAAAAACAAGGGTCTATCCTCAATATCATCGTCAATATTTACCGAGGCGTCCCCGGAATGGCGCATACTGGCGCTGCCCGTGCCGGAGTGGACAATCTGACCAAAACCCTGGCGGTGGAGTGGAGCAAATACAACATTCGCGTGAATGCCGTAGCGCCAGGGATCATCCAGTCTTCCGGGCTTGAAAACTACCCCCCGGAAATGTTGAACGGCCTGGCCGAAACCATTCCGATGCAACGCTTGGGTACCACCGATGAGGTGGCCTGGTTGAGTGTATTTTTGGTTTCGCCCTTTGCATCATACATCACCGGGGAAACGATGTATGTGGATGGTGGGCAAAGGTTGCACGGCCAACAGTTTCAGATTTGATTACACTTTGTGAAAACATACACATTACTGGGCATTTTGCTCGGAGGACATCAATTGCCCCAGGCTAATGAAGTTTTTGAAAATAACCGTTTTTTGGAGCAGCGCGATTCAATTGCCACGTGCTTTAGCGCGTGGTAATTGAATCGCGCTGTTCCTGACATACTTTGCTGAAAGTATCATCCCAAAAGAGCGCTTATTTTCAAAAACTTCATCAGCCTGGGGACACAGGGGCACCCTCGAATTTGGGCTTTAGCCCTAGCATCAAATTTTTGGGGAGGGCTAAAGCCCATTTTTAAAAAATCCTGCTACCCACGCGCTAAAGCACGTGGCAATTGATGTCCTCCGAGCAAAAAGATTCGGTAATGTAGCAAACATCAGTCCATGGCGCTGCAAGACAAACAAGAACTCAAAGGCTTAAACGAAGCCGACCTAAAGAGCATTCTGGCCTATTTTTATGAATGGGAGCAAAAAAAAGGGGACGCCGTTTTTTTACGCCAACCCGAAGGGAATGACTGGAAAACCTACTCTTGGCACGAAGTAGGGCAAATGGCACGCCGCCTCGTACGGGTGCTTCACGGCATGGGCCTGGAACCAGGCGATAAAGTCGCCATCGTATCTAAAAACTGTTACCACTGGATCGTCAGCGATCTGGCACTGATGATGGGGAGCTTTATTTCCGTACCTTTTTACCCCAATCTGACCGCTAAAGAACTCAATCAGGTCTTGACAGCCAGCGAGGCAAGGGTCATGTTGGTGGGCAAACTGGACGATTGGGCCAGCATGCGTTCGGGGGTAGTGGAAGGAGTGGAGCTGATCCGATTCCCCCATTACGCAGGCAACTCACGCGTTGAGGAAGGCCTGGATTGGGATCAATTGCTGGCTGGAGTCACGCCCATTGAAGGCAATCCACTCCCGGGGCTCCATGACCTGTGGACGGTCATTTTTACCTCGGGCACCACTGGCGTACCCAAGGGCGTGATGTTGAATTATTACCACGCCGCGGCCTTGATTCACAATGAAAAAGTCAACGGCAACCTGATCGATTTTTCTACCGAAGACCATCGATTTTTCTCCTTTCTACCCCTCAATCACATTGCCGAGCGCATCATTGTGGAATGTGCGTGTATGGCCACTGGGGGCAGCATTTCTTTCAGCGAGTCGATTACTACTTTTGCCCAAAATCTACAAAGCACCCAGCCTACTTTATTTATGGCGGTGCCCCGCATTTGGTCCAAGTTTCAATTGGCCATTTTGGAGCGTTTGCCGGAAAAACGCTTGAATTTGTTGCTCTCGATTCCGGTACTGGGGGCATTTTTGAAGCATAAAATCATTCAGGGATTGGGGTTGAGCAAGGCCAGGGTTATGTTGACTGGCGCGGCACCTACGCCCGATTCGGTGAAGGCTTTTTTCAACAAATTGGGCCTGGCAGTCCAGGAAGTCTACGCCATGACCGAAAATGCGGGTGGTTGTACCCTGATGCCCCGTGCCGACATTCGCTCCGGTACGGTAGGTAAGCCAATGGCCAATGTCGAAATCCGCATCGATCCCCAAACCCAGGAAGTGATCATGCAGGCACCCTGGGTGATGGCCGGGTATTACAATGACCCGGAACGCAGCGCTCAAGTCATCCAGGATGGCTGGCTCCATACGGGCGATCAAGGGGAAATTACCCCGGATGGTTACCTGAAATTGACGGGCCGGGTATCCGATACTTTTAAATCCGCCAAAGGAAAATTCATCGTCCCCGCACCCATTGAATGGGGTTTTGCCAAAAACAGCTACATCGAGCAACTGTGTGTGGTGGGGTTTTCCATCCCCCAACCCTTGGCACTGGCGGTACTTTCCGAAATTGGCCAAAAAACGCCGCTAGAAATGGTCAAGGCTTCCTTGATTCAAACCCTGGAGGAGGTCAATGCCGAACTGGCGCATTACGAACGGGTGAAAGCGGTGGTCATCACCCGGGAGCCCTGGGCGGTAGAAAACGGAGTGCTGACGCCTACTTTGAAAATCCGCCGGGAGGCCTTGAATCGGAAATATGCGGAGCAGTATGAGCATTGGTTTGAAAAGGGGGAGCGGGTGATTTGGGAGTAGATTTCACAAATATTAGATGAGAACTTTCTTAGATGTCTCTTAGATGTCTTAGGTGGTTCAAATAAATCAATGCCCTGCGTAGCAGGGTGTTTTTCTTTCACCATCTAAGACATCTAAGAGACATCTCAGGTATATTTGTCACCAATTCCATCACCACACTTCCTCAACATGCCATTAATTGACATCATTCGCCAGCACGTCGAAGCAGATTACGAGCATATTTTTCAACTCTTTTGTTACTACAACGAAAATCCCGAAATCGGGATGGACACTTTCAATACCTCCCAACGCCAGGCCGAAGAGCTGCGCGCTGCGGGTTGTGATGTGGTCGAAATGGTGCGTGAAACGGGAGTTGTGGCGGTGATGAAAAACGGTGAAGGCCCCACCTATTTATTTCGCGCCGATTGCGATGCCTTGCCGCAGCCCGACCTGCGCGGCGAAGCCTGGGCTTCTAAAATTCCCAATGTTGGGCATCAATGCGGGCACTCGTTGCATTCTGCAAATTTGATCGGGGTGGCCCGAGCAATGGCTAAATTGAAGTCGGAATGGGCGGGCACAATGGTTTTTGTGACCCAACCCGGTGAAGAATTTGACAATGGTGCCGATAAACTCATCAAAGCGGGTTTGTTTGATCATTTTCCGTTTCCTAAAGCCGCTTTGGCCTACCATGTTTCGCCCACTTTGCCTGCGGGTACCATCGGAGTCGTGCGTGGACCAGCGATGGCTTTGGTCGAAATGCCAAAAATCATCGTCAAAGGCATTAGCGGGCACGGGGGCTATCCCCATACGACCAAAGACGTGGTGGTACTCGCTTCGAGTATCGTCGTACGTTTGCAAACCATCGTCAGCCGAACGATGTCGCCTTTTGAACCCACCGTGGTGTCGGTTTGTAGCATCCATGGGGGGGCGTCGCACAATATTTTGCCCGATCAGGTGGAATTGAAACTCACGGTGCGCTGCTTCAGTGTACCCGTTTACGAGAAAATCATGGCGGAAATCAAACAGATTTGTGAGGGTGAAGCCATTGCTTCGGGTTTGCCGAAGGAATTGTTCCCCGAAGTCATCGAGCGTGGCTTTTTCACCAAACCCGTGATCAATGATGTGGCGCTGATGGACGAATTGCAATCTAGTTTTGAACAAACCCTGGGGAAAGATAAGGTTCGCCAAGAGCCTTGCTACACCTTCGGGGAGGATTTTTCAAGTTATGGTCTGGATGGCAAAATTCCGCTGGGCTTTGTTTGGCTTGGCTCGGTCAATCCGAATAAATTTGATGAAAACCTACAACCTAAACCCACGGAAACTTACCCGCCGCTGCATAGCTCGGTATTTAATCCGTATCCGGCAAGGACGATTCGTACCGGGATTACGGCAATGACTGCGGCGCTGATTGAGTTGTTTAAACAGGGGTAGAGGGGGTGTGGAATATTCGCTGGGTTCAAGTTTACCTCAAACTCAAAAGTGTCCGCATTGATTTGTGTCTTGCGCTCTTTGGGTAGTCAGATCTAATATAGATTTAACTTCCAAATTTCCCATAATTTTGATAGTCCGCAAAATAGAACACAAACACTTTTCCGTCCCGGCGCAAAGGAAAAAAGAGTTCATAATTGCCATCGTGGGCAGTGAAGCGGTTTTCTGTATGGCCTTCAGTAAAAATTTTATCCAGGTAATCCCTTTCCGCTTGATCGGTTTTAAATATGTAGTCTTGTTTCACAGGAGGGATCGTGTCTTTAGAGCTGTAATAGTAGCTGTCAAAATGTAAGTAAAAACTAGAAGCGTTTATCGTATCTTTTACGATCAAATGTATTTCCGGAAAATGTTCGTCCTTTTTAGCCAATAGGGTCATTACTTCGTCCATTTCTCTGAGCCAGTTTTTATCAAAAGAATAATTAAGCAGCTGCCCGATCTGTTTAGGATGCTCCTGAATGAGTGTGGTGGCGGTTTTGACCAGCATGTTTTCTTTTTTTCTAGAGCTCAAAAAATCGCCTAGAAAAAGTAGAAGAAACAGCAAGGGGAAACTTAACACAAAGCCCCAAATCAATCTTTTTACCTGAGGGGTGTTACGTTCAGGGCCGTCACCATTGTGCTTTTCAGCAATTCTGGTCAGGTTGAACATCACATTGATCATTAGAGCACCAGCCAACAAGGCGAGAATCCCGACGATGCTCAGATAGAAGGTTTCGGTCATGTTTTCCCGGAAAATCTTGAACCCAAATACTTCGATGGAGATGAACGCAAAAATCCAGTACATCAATAAAATGATGCTGACTAGCCCAATGGTGTTGCTGAGTTTTACCAATAATTTGGGATGCATGATTTGTGGTTTTGAAGTTTATAATTTTGCACTACGGCTCAAAAATACTGTGTTAACGTGAGTTTTGAATTAGACCTGCCAGGAGGGCAGTTATCTGGGTAGAAATAATGGAATGTTTATGGTTCTAGGCTGCCCGACGGGCAGTTATCTACAAGATTTTGTCAAAGATAGCTGCCCCCCGGGCAGCCACAACAATATCCTGACTATCTTGTCTCTACCAAGATAGCTGCCCTCCAGGCAGCAAAACACCTCGTCTGGGATTAATGGAATCGAGAATCAATTCCATTAATTCAAAACTCACATTATGTTATTAACGCTCTATGCAACAACAGGTAAATGCCCAGAATTAGACCAACGATGACAAGTAGCCCAATAAAATATGAGAGAAATCCATAATCGTCTAGCTCCAAATAGGCACTAATTGGCTTTACACAACCTCCTAACAGCCAAAAAATGGAAGCTCCTGTATAGCCCAAGATTTTCCCCAAAAGGTACCCAACCCCACGAAGGACCACCTCAACAAAAAATTCCAGTACAAATTCAATAAACAGCATACAGAAGTTCTTTGTAGCAAAGTAGCTTATTTTTTGATGTACTATTTGAAGAATTATTTAATGGCCCTCAGCTCAGTTTCCGATTATCACCTTCAAAAAATTAAACAAATGGCAAGCCTAATTATGTATCAGCCAACCTGATATGGTCTTTTCATTTTTT
>JAIYAV010000412.1 GCA_027488855.1 Saprospiraceae bacterium | reverse complement strand
TGTGCTGGCCTAGACAATGGTGCCTTGGAAATCGTGGATGTACGTGGCGGCGAAGGGCCTTTCCTTTATCGATTGGGTCGACAAGGTGTTTTTGGTACCAATCCTTCTTTTAACAACTTGAAGGATGGCTTGTATAACCTCGCTGTGCAAGACGTGCGGGGTTGTACCTGGAATCAATCTGTGCTCATCAACCCTGGGGTTGCAGCAGATTTGCAAGTAACTCCAACACAAACGATTAAACGAGGCGAAACCGTAAAATTGCAGTCGGTGACCAACCTTAGCCTCAATACAGTGCAAAATTTTCGCTGGAGCACCAACACAACCACGACCACTATTGCTTGTGATACTTGCCGCAATTTTAGCATTCAACTGTTTAAAACCACAGACTTTACTGCAAATATTGTAGATACCAATGGCTGTGCTGCCGTGGCGAAAACCATCATCATCGTTGATCCTAAACCAGGATTTTACATTCCGAACGCGTTTTCTCCCAACGGAGACAACATCAACGACTTTTTTGACATCAAACTAGGACAAGACATTGAAAAAGTAATCAAATTCCAGGTTTTCGATCGTTGGGGAGAAATGATGTACAGCCGTGAAAACTTCTTTCCGAAGCGAGAACCTGAAGGGCATGGATGGGATGGAATATTTAAAGGAAAAGCGATGGCTTCAGCAGTATTTGTATGGTATGCTGAAATAGAAGGATTGGATGGTGAGATTTTTAAAGCAGAGGGCGGTGTAACATTAGTTCGCTAAAAATAAAAACCCCCGGCAAAATTGGAGGATTGCCGGGGGTAAGGACTCTGTATCAATCAAAGATTGTCACTTGCGATTAGGCAAGCTTAACCTCTACTGCATTCATTCCTTTTCTGCCATTTTCGACTTTGAAAGTGACAGCGTCACCTTCACGGACTTTGTCAACCAAACCCGTAACGTGTACGAAAAATTCCTCCTTTGAGGCATCATCAACGATGAATCCAAAACCTTTAGATTCATTGAAAAACTTTACTGTTCCAGTATGCATTGGAAAAAACTAAAATGGTGATATGGCGATTTGCCGGGACAAAGATACATCTTTTTTGCTAAGAAATTGATTTTCACGTAAAAAAAACAAGATTACTCCTTTGCTGCCAAAATTCGCTTCACCAATCCATCCATTCCATCACCCTTTAACCATCTGGCAACCACCACAAAATCCTGATCCGGCAATACAAAAATCACATTGTTTCCATTGCCCAAATGCCAAAAAACATTAGCAGGGGCGCTCGGCAAAGCCTTTTGATCGGTATTCAAAAAATAGTTCATAAAGCCGTAATCTGTCTTAACCGGGGTTGGAGTCGTCGCCATTTTGAACCATTCCTCCGAAAGCAACTGTTGGCCTTTCCACTTGCCTTTGTGTAAACTTAGGTAGCCAAAACGCGCCATATCATACGCATTGATGAACATGCCACCGCCCCAGTGGCCACCGCCACTCACGGATTGTACCACCTGCCCGTCCATCAGCACCCAGGAATTGTCGTAGCCATACCAGCGCCAGGTATTGGAAGCGCCAATGGGATCCATGATGTACTTTTTGAGCACCTGGGGTAAAGGTTGCCGCCAAATGTTGAGCGCAGCCAGGGCCAATACATTGACACGGGAATCATTGTATTCATAGGCTGTTCCAGGCGTGGGACGTTCTGGGTTGAGCCAAGTTTTGGAGTCCTGCGCAGGGCGATCGGCCCAGTCTGGCTTGCCCCAGAGGGTACCTTGCCAGGCGCTGGTTTGCCGCAGCAAGTGATCCCAGGTGATTTTGCGGTTGTGTGGGGTGTTGAACAAATCCAACAGCTGGGGCTGGCCAAAAGCCTCGGCTCGGTCAAATCGTTTGCCAGGTTCCATTACCCAAATCGGCGCCATGTAGGGATAAACTGTATCGTGCACACTTTTGATCATGCCTTGGTCAAAAGCTAGCCCTATGGTGCTGGACACCATACTTTTGGTGACACTAAAGGTCATGTCTACCCGTGCTGGTTCTCCCCACTCAGCAACAATGTAGCCTTTGTAAATGATCAAACCCGTGGCTGGCCCTCGTTCCTTGAGTGGCCCAGCCGCCTCACCAAAAGGTTCCCGGCCAAAACTCTGGTAATGGGCCAGTTCCAAATCACGAGTGGTGGTTGATTCTTGCTCTTGGGCATATTGAATGGCCTCTTTGATCTTAGTTGGATTTAGTCCCAGGGCTTCGGGACTGCGTTTTTCCCAGTTTTGCGCACTGGGAAAGTAGATTTCGGGATTTAAAGGCAGTGGTGGCGTGGGTTTTTTCTTTTGGGCAAAAAGAGAAAGCGGGCATAAAAGCAAAAGTAAAAGCCATGTTTTCATTTTGGACTTGTTAAAGATGAAGAAAGAATTTTTTTGGCAAACTATGGTTCAGTCAATTTAAAAGTAGTTTTTTTCTAATCGATAAAGGCTACTTTTGCGGCACATTCATTCAATACAATTGCTTGTTATGCACAACAGCGAAGAAGACTACTCCGACTACGATTACGATAGCGAGTACTACAACTATGACGGCGGCGATGCTACTGATACTCAGGTAACCAAAGATGCCAATGGCAATGAGTTGAAAGATGGTGACTCGGTGACCCTGACCCAGGACTTGAAGGTAAAAGGCACCTCGGTGAACTTGAAACGGGGCACTTTGATCAAAAACATTCGCCTGACCGACAATCGGGAAGAGGTAGAATGCCATGCTGAGAAGGTGAAAAACTTGGTCTTGAAGACGAAGTTTTTGAAAAAGCATTGATCTCGTAGCGACGAAGGGCCGTGCGACTTTGCCTCATTGGCACACCCAAATAGCCCCACGGCCCTGCATCTCTACCGTAACGATACGATGGAATCCCACACAGTTTGGAGCACAGGTACTCCATTTTTCAGATTTTTGGCACGAGTTGCCAGTACCCTTTCTCCCGGGAAACTGATTTTATTGCCCCCTTCCGATGGGGTTGACTCCTGGTAGTCCTGAATGATCGCTTCGACCATTTTTTCTACTTCTTCGGCATGGCCAAAGCGACTCGGATCAATAGCGATAAAAACCTGGGATACCCCGTATTCTACTTTGGTTTCACTCACTTCATGCGTGGATGCGCCACCCGAGATGACAGTGGCGAGAATATCCAAAAGCAGCGACAATCCTGCACCTTTCCAAAACCCGATGGGAATGGAACGCCCCGTTTCCAAAATAGCCTGCGGATCGCGGCTGAGTTTGCCAGCCGAATCATAACCGCCCGCTACCGCCAATTTTTCATCCTTCATGGCAGATTGTTCCATGGCCCCGAAGGAAAACTGCGACATGGCCATATCCAGCACAACCGCTTCATTTTGATAGGGTAGGGCCAGTACAAAAGGATTGTTCCCCAACTTGGCATCCATAGCACCCCAGGCGGGCATATTGGCGATGGTATTGGTCCAGGCCATAAAAATGAAGCCGCTCCGCGCTGCTTTCCAGCCATAGGTTCCGCCCCGCATCCAGTGGTTGGTATGCGCCAAACCCAAGCAACCGATGCCATGGGTTTTTGCCAATTCAATAACCCGGTCAGTGGCAAAAAGAGCATTGAGTGGCCCCGGCCCCAAATTGCCATTCCATTGCTCGATGGCAGCGAAGCGGTGCTCTAAACTTGGGCTGGCGGTCGGTTTGATGTAGCCCTCTGACAGGTACTGCACAAAACGGGGAAAGCGGTTGACCCCGTGGGTATAGACCCCATCTACGCTGTTTTGGGCAAAAATCTCGGCACAACTGTGCGCGCGGTCGCTAGGCATGCCTTTTTGAATCAAAATTTGTTCAAAGGTGGCCTGCATCTGTAAGGCTGGAATCAGAATGGTAGAAGACATGGTGGTTTGCTTGAGTAGGCTAAAAGTAGTACAACTTGCCCATTCAAGGTTGCTGGCCAGGTGAAAAAATAGCCAACGCCGCCTTTATTTGCTCAAATTCAAACGCAGATGCACTTCATTCGGCGCAAAACCAATGCTGCTTTGAGTCAACAATGGTTTAAGCTTTTGATTGTCGCTGCTCAAAATGCTGTGTAGGGATAGATCGAATACAAATAGGAAAGCGCCCTGAATCAGGATCGAGCGCCCAAAGCCACGCAGCCGTTCCGCGTTTTTTACCTCCCGTTTTCCTCTTTCCATCAGATACGCACCACCCAGCATGTAGCCCACATCCAGGCCAGCATTGAACAATAGGATTTTTTGGATTTTGTAATGTTCCTGGACACTTTGGAAAGTATCCCAGCCGCTGGGATCAACCTTGAGGGTACTGAAATATCCTAGGGTGGCAATGCCTAGGTTCACTGCACTCCAGCCGATTTGCATTTGTTGAAAGGCTTTGTTTTCGCCGCTGGTGTGACCAAGGCGGATTGCTCCGACTGCCATGTTGCCCAGAGCCCAAGTGCCGAGGACGAGCATGCCTTGGCGTTGTTTGTTGAGGCGAGCATTATTTAGATCAGTGAAATCACTTTGAGAAAAACCAAGAGAAGCGAATAGAATAAAAACAAAGGTTAATTGAATCTTTTTCATCTGTTTAGCTTTTAAGACTAACCAAAATTGATGAACATAGTTTACCCTCTTCTTTTTTTTGTCCTAAAATAAAAAAAACTTCTGCCAATTTACTCGACAGAAGTTTCGTGCCCGGAGCGGGACTCGAACCCGCACGGCCGGATGGCCACAGGATTTTCTTACCAACTACGACTTTCGCCGCTACCTGCAAGTTGCAGGTGTTTGTGGTCTGGACTATCCCTTCGCCATGGATCAATCTCTTTAGGCGTCCCCCATCTAGTCTCTACACCTTTTTCGATAAAAAAATTACCGAAACTTGGCTCGGGATTGCCATTCCTACCGAGTAGGAGGGAGGTTTCCCCGAATTTGAGGGATTCTACTGCAAAAGTTTCCTTTTGCGCACTCAAATTTTACTTTAAGTCCTGCGTGTCTACCGATTCCACCATCTGGGCAGTGGTTTGCAGGGCACTTTTGCCTTGCGTTTAAAACATTAGAGCGGAAAACGAGACTCGAACTCGCGACCCCCAGCTTGGGAAGCTAGTGCTCTACCAACTGAGCTATTTCCGCAAGATAGGGTGTGGGTGTGAGTGTGTGAAAGTGTGGGTGTGTTGAGTACCCATCGACAAAGATAGCAGGAAACTTTATTCCTGTCGCACTCTTTCAAAAAAAAAGCCTTCCGAAGAAGGTCAATAAAAAAGCCTTCCGAAGAAGGCAGTGAGCGGATGACGAGATTCGAACCCGCGACCTCAACCTTGGCAAGGTTGCGCTCTACCAGCTGAGCTACATCCGCGAAATGGGGTGTGGGTGTGAGGGTGTGGTAGTGTGGGTGTGTTGGAACGTTGCTCCAAGTGTGGGTGCAAATATAAAAGTAAAGGAATCGGTTGTGCAAGGGTTTTAGCGTAATTTTTTTTACTTTCTCTACCTTTTTTTCAAAAACCTTGGTTCCCAGGTGAATAAAAAAATCTACACCCATTTTCAAATTATCCTTTGACAAATTGATCAGACCATTCAACCAAAGGGTAGGGTAATTGGTTCCCGGGATACACTTTTATTGTGAAGCTGCACTAAAATGTTAATTTTGCAGCGGATTTTAAAAATGACAAATGGATCAAGTAGCAACGGAGAAAGAAATCCGCATCAAGGTGGGGTTGGACGACAATAACATGCCCGTACGCATCTCTTGGGACGCAGATGACAACCCGAGCGGCGAAAGCACTCAGGATAGCAAAGCCATGTTGATCTCCCTTTTTGACCGCGAGCACCTCGAAACTGTCAAAATTGACCTTTGGGTAAAAGATATGCAGGTAGGCGAAATGGATCGTTTCGTTTTTCAAACCTTGCGTGGCATGGCCGATACTTATTTCCGCGCGACCCAAAACGCAGAAATGGCCCGCGACATGCAACGTTTTGTCCAATATTTTGGTGAACAAACCAAAGTCATCCCTAAAGAAGAACAATAAGCGCCGATGAAAGCCAGAACCTTAAAGCAGGATAAGGTCAATGTGATTACCCTGGGTTGTTCGAAGAATTTGGTGGATTCCGAAAACCTGATTACCCAATTGCGTGGCAACGACTACGATGTGGTGCACGATAGCCAGGATGAAGACGCCAACATCGTCATCATCAATACTTGTGGTTTTATCGATTTGGCCAAACAAGAGTCAATCGATACCATTTTGGAGTACGCCGACGTAAAAAAATCGGGTGGAATTGATAAATTGTTTGTCACCGGTTGTTTGTCCCAACGCTATAAGGATGACCTGGAGCAGGAAATTCCGGAAGTAGACGCCTACTTTGGCACCCTGGAATTGCCAGGCTTGCTGGCTAAACTCAACGCCGATTACAAGCACGAGCTCATCGGGGAGCGTTGGATCACGACCCCGATGCATTACGCCTACCTCAAAATTTCGGAAGGCTGTAACCGCACCTGTTCTTTTTGTGCCATTCCGTTGATGCGGGGCGGACACGTGTCGCGCCCAATTGAGGAGTTGGTCAAAGAAGCCCAAAGCCTGGCACGCCGGGGGGTGAAGGAAATCATGTTGATTGCCCAGGAACTGACGTATTACGGCCTGGATATTTACAAAAAACGCGATTTACCCCGTTTGTTGCACGCACTCGCCGATGTGGAAGGCATCGAATGGATTCGTTTGCATTACGCTTATCCCAGCAAATTTCCATTGGAAATCCTGGACGTGATTGCCGAACGCCCCGAAATTTGCAACTACCTGGATATGCCGCTGCAGCATGCCTCCAATAGCGTACTTGAGCGTATGCGCCGCCAAATCACCCGGGAAGAAACGGTGGAATTGATTCAACAAGCCCGGTTGCGCATTCCCAACCTTACGCTGCGCACGACCATGTTGGTGGGTTTCCCACAGGAATCTGATCAGGAATTCGGAGAGCTGTGCGACTTTGTCAAAGAAATGGAATTTGACCGTTTGGGCGTTTTCCAATATTCGCACGAGGAAAGTACCAGGGCCTACGATGTGGAAGACGATATCTCGCCCGAGTTAAAAGCAGAGCGAGCCAATGAACTGATGGAAATCCAGCAAGAAATTTCCACCCGCAAAAACCACGAGAAGGTAGGCCAAACCTTCAAAACCCTTTTTGATCGCAAAGAAGGTGGCTATTTTGTAGGACGCACCGAAGGAGATTCCCCCGAAGTAGACAACGAAGTGCTGGTACCAGCCAAGAAGCAATTTGCCCGCATTGGGGATTTTGCCCAAGTACGCATTACTGAGGCTACGGAGTATGACATTTATGGGGAGATCGTAGCTTGAGCATTGTACAATATTTTAGGCTGTGTTCTTCATTTTTATTGATTACATTTGAACCATATGCACTGTTTCCTATTCTATAGGTATGAGCAAAGAAAATAGTTTGAGCTGGGTCAATATTTCCAATCCAATCTTTCAAGCCTTGATTGCCTTGACGGGTATTGTGTTGGTCGACTTAATCGCGGTGTTTTTGCAATGGATTGGCCTGGTCACCTTGGAGCCTCGGTTTGCGTACCTGACTGCTGCGTCATTTTTGTTGTGCTTCGCCATGTTCAATGCAGTCCTTTCGATTACCTCGGCCAATACCCTACAATATTGGGGTAAATCGATCTATAGTTTTTTGGGCCTGGTGTTCGTTTCCATTTCCTTGGCCTGGCTCTTATCTGGTTTGCGCTTGAGTGAGGCAGGGTCATATTGGTGGATTCTCATTGTTGTTACTTTTGGCTACCTGGTTTTTTTAGCACTCGTCAATACCATCAGAAGCATCGTCAATTTTGCTCAAAAAGAAGAATGGAGCCAACCCCGCCTAAGACAAAACAAAAAAAAGTAAATATAATTACCAAATCCTTAAGTAAAATCCCCTTACGGTGAACTAGTTTGGCTATCTTGACAAAAACTACTCCTCTTTTACTTCGTATTTCCAGCTAAACAAGTAATCTATATGAAATTCAGAAGAACAGTGTTGCTACTTGCAATCCCTGCACTGCTGTGTGCTTCCTGCAACAGTGCCAAATCCAACTACAAAAACGAAGTTGATCCAAATGGTAAATTCGTCTCACTCGATGGCGAAATTCTGCCCCCTGTGATCAAAAGTGACGATGAATGGAAAGATGAACTCGATGAGTTCGAATTCCATGTACTGCGACAAGCCGGGACGGAACAAGCGTTTTCGGGGAAATATTGGAACAGCCACAAAAAGGGGGTGTATACCTGCCGGGCTTGTGACCTGCCCTTGTTTGATTCGGAAACCAAGTTCGAATCAGGTACGGGTTGGCCGAGTTATTGGGACGAGTACATGAAAGGTAACGTGGCTCGAAAATCGGACAACAGCCTTGGAATGATGCGTACTGAGGTGCATTGCGCGCGTTGTGGAGGGCACTTGGGGCATCTGTTCCCCGATGGACCCCAGCCAACGGGGTTGCGCTATTGCATCAATTCCGTTTCGTTGAATTTTGTGGAGAACAAATAAAAATAACGGGGTGCTCAGAATTTAGATCTGGCACCTCGTTATTCCATTTTGCTAATTCTTTGCTTTAGAGAACTCGTACTGAAACAAATCACAGCAAGGATCACTCAAGGTAAGCTGGTCTTTTTCGAACACAGCTTCTTTTTCTTGATCTTCAAAAGGCGAGTTGCTTAGCGCAGGAGATGATTTAAAATCAATGAAGGTCTTACCATCTTTTTTCTGGATTGCGTAGGTACCCTGATAAGCCAAGTTGCCGTTTTGCAAGCGACGGTAAGTCAAATCGGCTTTTAATTCCAGGTAGTTCCAATCGGCGTCGTAGCCACTACCTACAAATCCGCCGGAAATGTCTTCCAGTTTCCACTTTCCTACCATCTCATTTTGGTCTGGGCTCGCATCGTCTTTTTGATCGCAGGCCCAAAGAGTAACAACAATTGCTACCATTGCCAGGAATCTAGATGCTTTGAACATGTTCATGTTTAAAGGTTTTGGGTTTCCTTCTGGCCAGTCGCTGCCGTAAGGATTCCTAATTAGTAGTAGCGACACTTGCGGTCGCCCATTTTCGATGGGTGTCAAGATTGTTCATTGGCACAACTGATCGGTAAGACGGTAGGGTGGGAGAGAAGGGTTTGAAAAAAATGGAAATTAACAAATTTTTAAATGGTGGGGGCGACCCTGTAGTGGCGACCCTATCTGGTCGCCCAACGAAGTGGCGATCACACAGGATCGCCACTTCGTTCCTTACGCGCTATTTTCTGATCATTATTGCTTTCGTAAATGGTATAACTTTCATATTTGCTGACATCCCGTTCCGCCCAGATGTCCTTGCCAATGTTGCACAACACGATCAGCTCCTGGTACAATTTATTGCCTTGTTCAATGCGGCGTTCGACAGAAATGTCGCGGTCGGCAATTTTGTCTTGTTGAATGTTGAGTGCATTTTCAAAATCCTGGTGGGCATCCACTACACGTTGAATCTGGGTTTCATTGACGCCTACTTCGGCTAAAAAGTCAATTTGCTGGCGGGCTACCCTTACTACCCGGCGGCCACAAAACAAGAGCTGTGCGTCGGTCATGTCCCCCATTTTGGCAGTGCCAAATTTGCGGTAACGGCCAGAGCGGTTGTTGTATTTCATGGCCACTCTTGTCATCAAACTGCGAATAGCGGTCTTTAATTTCTCAGAGGCAGTATCCTTTTTTTCGGTCATGAGCATTTGTTCTCCAACCAATTCGTCGTCGTCGGGCAAGGTGTTGAGTTGATCACAGAGGTTTTTAAACCCCTTCAGGCGATCCAGGCTATAGCCGTACTGCTCAAAATATTGCACATCGCGGTGGGCATCCCGAATCCGTTCCATGCACAACAAATACAGGTCGGCATCGGGAAAATTGTATTGACGGTGTACAGATTGCTTTTTCATAGCTGATTGATATGCTGTGTATTGCAAAATTATCACTTTTTTGATTAAAACAAAATTATTTATTAAAAAACTATCTTTATCTTAGGTTTAGATTTTTTTTACTCAGACGAAATTTTCTCATAAATTTTAAAACATAAAAACCAATTCAAACTTCATCTGAACAGGGTAGGGGATTTTAGCTCCAGCGCTTATTCACATCATCACACAATTGGAGCACATCATCCAGTCGAGCCAATTGATTGACCCATTCGGTAGGAATGGAATCAAAACCGTACAAAATCCCGGCCAAACCTCCGGCGATCGCGGCGGTAGTATCGGTATCGTGGCCCAGATTGACGGCGGCCAATACCGTTTCTTCGTAGGTATTGTAGCGCAACACACACCACATCGCCGCCTCCAGACTGTGTATGACATATCCGGAGGAAGAAATTTCAGAAACTGGCAAAAAACTGATGCTGTGCTCAACTACCCGGTCAAAAATACGCTGCTCACTGAAGGCGATGTTTTTTTTGCGGAACAGCTCGCGGGCTTCGGTGCGCACTTCGAGGTAGGCATTGCGTTTATCTCCACTTTGCCACAAATGCCAAGCAAAGCGCAGGTAATACCAGCAGGCGATAGCAGCGCGAATATGCCCATGAGTAAGGGCCGATACCTTCCAGGTGATTTCAAACCAGTCTTCAGCAGGCTGATGTTTGAGGTAAAAGAGGAGCGGGAGAATGCGCATCAAGGAGCCATTGCCATTGCTTCGTTCATTTGCGTCTTGGTGGAGCAATTCCAATGCTTGATATTCCTCACGTTCTAGAATATCCTCTAAAACTTCGATTGCTTCACTGGTAGTAATACCAATATCGAATACAAACCCATAAGGTGTCCAGCGTCTTTCTGCTCTCCAATCTATAAATTTTTGAGCCATGTCCACCAATTCAAATCCATTCAACAGGCTTTGAGCTAGGCAAAAAGTCAATGAACTATCATCCGACCAGGTGCCCGCAGGCTGGCTGTAAGTACCATAAGCCCGCATATCAGTGACCG
>JAIYAV010000143.1 GCA_027488855.1 Saprospiraceae bacterium | reverse complement strand
TGAATACGGAATAAAAGGAAGCTTTGCTATTAAATCCCGCTCTATCCCCAATGGCTTCCATCTTCCAGTTCTTGAATTTTGGGTCGGTAAGCATCGACACAGCAGCACGAATCCGGTATTGGTTGATAAAGGCATTAAACGAGCAGTTTTCAATCTTTTTCAAGGTTTCGCTGAGCTTTCTTGGGGGAACTTGAAGGCGCTCGGCTACATCACCCAATTGCAGGTACTTGTCGAGGTAGAGTGATTCTTCTTCAAACAAGGACTTGACCCGTTCTATCAATTGCTGTTCATTCAGCTCTATTTCTGGTAGGGCAATGGTTTTGGCACCGTTCACCAAAGCAATAAAATGGGTCAATTTGTGATTGGAAAATACCGGAGTGATTGCCAGTTGGCAAACATAAGCCTCACCATTTTTACGATAATTGATGATTTCCAATTCAAAAGGGTTTGAATCATCCAAGTATTGCTCCAGCTTCATGGTCTGCTCTTGGGATGTCAGTAACCCATGCAAAAATGAAGGATTACGGCCTAGCATTTCTCGGTGGGAGTATCCGGTCATTTTTACCAAGGCAGCATTGGTGTAGCAAATGTTGCGTTGATCATCAAGAATCATTACTGCTTTATTGGATTCGTTGAGTGCGGTTTTGAGCAACTCAGTTCCTTCAAAATTGTCTTTGATAAAAAGCTGGATATTGTTCAACAAAACATAACTTAGGCAAAAGGTGAAACAGGACATGGTTAAAAAAGTATAGAAGCCTTCGCCAGGAGGAGTTGCCAATTCGGCAATGACAAACAGTACTAAAAATACCATGAATCCATATATGTTTTTCAGCTGATTTTTATAAACAACAGATATTTTTCGGGCTATTCTTTTCTGAACGATGACTGAAATAGTAACCATTATTGATGCGCAGAAGAAGTAAAGACTAGGCAGAATAAACACTTGATGAACCTGATAGATTTTGGAAGCAATTTCTTGGTCAATCCACCTTAACGCAAAATAGAAGAGAATAAGTCCAAAATCGATTGTCGCAGGTAAAAACCAAAGCAGCAATCGCTTTGAAAAAAAGGAGCTTGGCTCCATGCTGAACCGCACAAAAAAATAGATTGTTGGGGCAAAGATGTAATTATCAGGAAAGAAATTGACATCAATGGGGATGTGGTGGAAGGAATAAGTTTGGAATAGCACCCATTTGGTCAGCACCATGGCATAACTCAGTAAAAACACCAGGAACATGAGTGAGGCTGGTACTTTTAGCGCGACATGCCTTAGCCAAAAGCCCGAAATCAAATAGCACTGCACCATCGCAGAAAACAAGAGGTAAGTAATCATCCCTTATGCAAATAATCGGTTGAGATCAATCATTGATTTTGAGTAAATCTACGTTTAAAAATGCTTAAAGTTTTGTAAACGTAAATTTACTCAAGCACTGAAACTCGTACCTTATTGTTTTTCGCACCAGTCAAGTATCTTTGGAAATAGCGAAGCCACGGTCTCTCCTTTGTTTCGGACTTTGTACAAGCGAACAAACTCTTTATTAAAACCCGCAAACCGGCTAAAACCACGTCTTTCTTCCATGTATGGGCCCAAGTTGTTGATGTACCGTTCTGTTTCGGCCATATTGATGCTGTTGTCCAGGTACCAAAGACTGACCAAAGCCCAATTCATGTACTCTTCGAAAACGGTGACAGGACTGTTGTAAAAGTTATAATTGCTATTCTTGGGGTCTTGCCATTTGTTCTTGTCTTTAAATATGGTATTAATGCGCTTACTATTTGCTGATTTTTCAGCTTCGATGTTTTCATAATTGTGATTCAGCTCCGTAAAAAGAAAGGGGGTGCGCCGAATGTCATTGCTTTTGTTTATCTCTCCATTTAAATAGGGGAAATTAATGTGCAAATGGGGCTCAGAAAATCCATTGTGCTCCAGTCCTATCGTACTTTGCGTACCAAAGACTAGGGGAGAGAACAAGATGCGGAATGCATCATGGCGAACATCGGGAAAATTGGTATTGCACCAGTCTACCATTTTAGGGAAATTGGCGGTATCTCTAAAATACTTAATCTGGGTGTCGTAATATTTTTGATGAGCCCTGTAAAATGCCCTGAAATTGGTTTTGTCCGCAAAGGCTTGTAATTCATCAATGTTGGAATACAAAGCATTTGTCGCTGGTAGGAATTTGCCATTAAAATTTACTTTGCGCTTTAGGACATTATTCTGGTCAAATTCAAAGGCGTACGATGCTTCTTGAAGCGTGACGTAAAAGAATTCGTCGCTGGTCATAGCCGCATTAATCTTTTTGACGATGACTTCATTTTTGTATTTGCCAAACTGTTTGGCGACATCGGCAAAATAGGCACCTTCTTTGTACGTGAGGTAGGAGAGGTTGTCAGAGTAGTTCGTCAAGGCAATGACCACCAAGATCAACTCTTTGACCTCAGGTACTTCTATCGATACCAAACCTTTGTTGGCAGCAATGTAATCATCGTCGAAATTGACGGATTGACAGCCACCAAGAGCAATTATCAACCCCAACAAAATCAGTAGTGAACCTTTAAAGAAGTATTCGCTTTTCACGGTTGTTGTTTTCATTTTTTGAAAATTGAGATTATCTCAGGACAAATTTCCTGACCTCACAAAAGTCAGGGCGAGCATGATCAAAAACAAGCCAACGACGGTGTTACGAGTACAAGAAATTGCCCAAAACAAGAATTTGAACACCCATTTTCGCCCCACTATTTGGTAAAACACTGCGGATATTTAAACTCAAGGCTCCGGCAGTCACTCTAACTTTCCAGCAGGTGTTTAGTGGTATGGGCTGTAACTTTTTAGGTGAGTGAGGATGTAATACAAAAAGAATCGCCCTTCTTGGGCGATTCGGCAATAGGACACTTAATACGTAATCGAATATTTTAGTTTTGGAAACGCGTGGGTTTACATGCTGCTGAATTTAAGCGCATGTCTAAAAAGTAGTACAGTTACAGTGAAAAAGAGAGAGGATCTCACCCTCCCTCTCGCCAATTCTGATGAAAAAACGTGATTAAATTTGAAGTCTGAGGAAAAGGCTTTCCGAAATCAAATTATTGGAGAATTCATAATGGTTTTTGTTGCTGGATAATTGTGACAAGGAACGGGTTCAAAATAAAGAGCACTTTTGTTCCCCCTTGTATAGCAATTTATTTTTTACAAAACTATCTCGGTTTAAGTTGAATGATCGCCTTTGTGGCAGCAAAAATCTACATCGGGATGTAGGTCTATTGCAAAAGTTGAATGGCTTTCTCAATGATTTGATCCTTTTTAAGGAGCTCATCCGCAGGGCCAGTACTGACTTTCACATCGGGATCAATCCCATACTCAAAGTTGAAGCCATCAACCAGCACCGTGAAGTTGGTCGTAAACCGATAGCTCCATCCATTGGGAAGATTGTCATTGGTTGGCGCACCGCCGCCACCGCCTGTGCGATCGCCTACTAAGCGGACATTGGGCAATTGCGAAGCGAGAGCGGGAAAAAATGTAGCAGCACTATAGCAAGCACGATTGGTCAAAATGATGACTGGTTTCGTGTACCGGACACCCTTAGGATCAATGTACCAGTCATGGGGTTCCGTAAAGTCGTTGTGTGCTTTACCCGCTTTTTGATAGGACTTACCCACCAAGGTTCTTTTATCAATCAGGCGGCTGAGCAAGGTGACGGCATTATTGATATCTCCTCCGCCATTGTTGCGAATGTCGATGATTAAGCCCTTTCCACTTTGGTAGCGCGTCATGATGTAATCAATGGCATCGCTGCCAATCGGCTCAGAGAAACTAGCATACGATAGGTAACCAACATTCCCAATCCAATTGTGTGGGATGCCTCCGGTGATTTCCATCTGATCCAGATTCAAGTATTGCCGCCCAACAAACTCTCGATTGTAGTTGGAGGGAAACCCAGTGAACCATTTCCAATTGCGGCTCCTATTGTTGGGGGTGGATAGGTTAACGTGGCCATCTTTCAATTCAAACAGCATATCAGCCAATACATTGTACAAAGAGTCGTCGCTCATCCCTGCTTTGATGCGGGGCTGGTATTTGTTGCGCACTGCAACCCAGTCGATTCCCTTGTAATCAAAATAGACGTACTTTTCATCTACAGTACGCCATACCTGGTCAAAGATAGCCTGGGGATCATCGGCAGTATCTTCTTCCAAAAACAATGCTTCACAACTACTTAGCACAAATAAGCCAATGCTTAGGAATAGTAGGTTTTGAATATTTTTCATGCGTTAGTGTGATTTAAAATTTGAAAAGAGAGGAAATGCCCAGGATATGCATCCCGCTTTGCAACAAATTACTTGCTTGAGTATTACTATCAAATTGCCAGGTGTACATCAAGCGAATGCGGTTGCCATTTTTCAGTAGCCGATCAATGCTCAGATCAGACCGAGTTGAGCTTACCTTGTCAATGCTGGTGAACTTGCCGTCAAATAAGGTCTCCAGAGTATTCGCATCAAATTGAGAAATGCCAATGTAAGTGGGGCGGCTATTGTAACTAAAGATCAGCGTCTGAAGTTGCCAATTGAGCTGATACGACTTTTGTTTTTTGTTGGTGAAAGCGTATCGAAAATTGATGGCTGGATTGATGCCCAGCAGACTATTGTTGTGCGATACAGCATTGTTATCCT
>JAIYAV010000172.1 GCA_027488855.1 Saprospiraceae bacterium | reverse complement strand
TACTTGTCCGCCTTTGGAGGCATATGCAGAATAAGAGGTTCCAGGGTTCCAAAATTCCAGGGTTCCAGGGTTTGGGGTCGTTGGATTTTGGAACCCTATCTTTGACTCCAAGTATCGATAATTTGGGGCGGTAAAAGATAGACATCGATAACCGTCCAGGCTGCGCGGGTCAGCGGCACTAGCCGCAAAACGTCTGTAGAAATAGATAAGGTAAGTCAGTTAAAGGTGCAGAGCACCGCAACAAATTACGCTTACTGTTGCGGTGCTCTGCACCTTTTATCAAACTGCTTTGCCTGATTTCTATCGACGTTAGGCGGCTAGCGCCGCTGGTCGTAAGCGTAATATTTTACTACTTGTCACAATTCTTTGTCGCAGTCATTAACTATATTGGGTGTCATGCGATAATCCTAGAACTTTGGAACCTTGGAACCCTTCATCCCACGCCCATGCCAACTGCTCAATTGCCTACCTTGCTTTCTTTTCTGCTAATTTTTGGGTTGGCATCTGCTGGCTATGGCCAAAACTTGCGGGGGCGTATCGTGGATGCCAACACCAACGAGCCTTTAGCCTTTGCCAATGTTTATTACAACAATACCACCATCGGGGTGCAAAGTGATGTAAGTGGCAATTTCAGCATCAAATCTATTGGATTACAGGTTGAACTGGTCGTTTCTTACTTGGGCTATGAAACCTTGAATTTTCCCATTACAGAATCTTATGCGGACAGAATTTTGGTGTTTAAACTAGCGCCAAAGGTCAATGAGATGAAGGCGTTTGAAGTAAACTCCAAACGAGGAAAGGCCTGGTACGAAAACCTGGAGGTGTTCAAACAACTGGCCATTGGTACCACGTTTTTTGCCAACGATTGCAAAATTCTAAATCCTGAGGTTTTACAATTTGCTTACGATACGGCCACTTTCACCATGCGGGCAAGCGCCGATGAGCCGCTACAGATTGAACACAAGGCTTTCGGATTCAAAATCAATTACGAGCTGCGTCAGTATGAATACAATGTAATCGACCACAATTTTATCATCACGGGCTATCCTTTTTTTACATTCATGACCGGCAGCAAGCAGCAGGAACGACGCTGGCGCAACAATCAGCAACTGGCCTATGAGGGTTCTCTCTTGCACTTTGGGCATAGTGTGCACCAGCGGAAACTACAAGAAGAAGGCTTTGAGCTGCGCTGGGTCGAGCGGATGCTCAATCCTAATTTTCAGGAAACCGCCCAAAGCAAATCGGCATTGAGTGCTTTGAAAAAAATCCCTTTTTATCAGGCGGTCCGCAGGGACAATCCCTACCAGCAGACGCTAAATGCCTCGGAGGTCCAAAAATTTATCGAAAGGGTAGACACCAGCAAAGTAGATTATCCAGATTTTTTGGTTGAGCGCGATTCCACACTTTTTCTCCATTTCAAAAACTACCTCCAGGTAAAATACACCAAATCCTCCTACTCCTGGGCACCCGGCCAGTACGGCCCGCGTACTTCCCTGATTTTTCTGGACAAAGCATTTATCGAATTGGATGCTACAGGCCGCATCCTCGATCCCTCTGCGGTGCGGGTAGAGGGATATTGGGCTTCACAATTGTTGGGTGATTTGTTGCCGCTGGATTATCAGCCGCCGCCCAAAAAAGAGTGATAGTTCTGTCTGTTCAACTTACTTTAAGCCTGCAAGTTTTATACCTTTGCTACAATATTCAACAACCCATTTCCAATGATCATCGTAACCGGAGCAGCAGGATTTATTGGTAGCGCCATGGTGCAGCAACTCAACGACGCCGGGCATTTGAACCTCGTCGTTGTCGATGAATTCAGCCGAGCGGACAAAAACCGCAACCTAAAAACAAAAGCCTACATTCAAAAACTGGACCGGGAACTACTGTTTTCCTGGCTGGAGCGCATGCACGCCAGTGTAGACTTCATTTTCCATTTGGGGGCCCGCACCGATACGACCGAACAGGACACGGCCATTTTTGACCACCTGAACCTACACTATACCCAACAGTTGTGGGAACAATGTACCCGCTTCAACATCCCACTGATCTACGCTTCCAGCGCGGCCACTTACGGCCTGGGCGAGTTGGGTTACGAAGACAACCACGAGGTAATCGGCCAATTGAAACCACTCAATCCTTACGGGTGCTCCAAAAATGACTTCGACATTTGGGCTTTGCAGCAGGAAAAAACACCGCCGTTCTGGGCGGGTTTGAAATTTTTCAACGTTTACGGCCCCAATGAATACCACAAGGGGCGAATGGCCTCGGTGATCTGGCATACCTATCGCCAAATCAAAGAAACGGGTGGCATGAAATTGTTTCGCTCTCATCGCCCTGATTTTAAGGATGGGCAACAAAGCCGGGATTTCATCTACGTCAAAGATGTTTTGAAAGTGATGTCCTTTTTGTACCAGCAGCGGCCTCAAAATGGCTTGTACAACCTGGGGACTGGGCAAGCGCGCACCTTCCTGGACTTGGCCAGCAATACATTCAAGGCCATGGGAATGGAGCCGAAAATCGACTTTGTTGATACTCCCGCCGACATCCGAGATACTTACCAATACTTCACGGAGGCCAATATGGCCAAGTTGCACAGTGTTGGGTATGCAGAGCCGTTTTATAGTCTGGAAGCGGGGATCGAAGACTATGTCAAGGGGTATTTGTTGGAAGGATTGGGGCCAAAAATCTATTAAACCCGATTATTTGGGAATCATTTGTTTGGGGTCGTAAAAAAATTGCTCTTCCTGGATGAGTTCACCATTCCAGCGCTGGTAAGCCAATTCTTCAAGTGCTGAACCCGTCCCGTTTTTGTAGGTAAATTTGAATACCCAGCGAATCACCACCAAATCGCCATCAACAAATACAGGGCGGATACATTTTGAGCTGACGCTGGCTATTCTTTCCAACACACTCCTTTCATTGGCCACCAGGAAATCTCGCCCAACCCGGGGCGGGGATTGGTTTTCCTGCATGGTCGCATCCTCTGTATAAAAGGTTTCAATCGCCAAATCGTGTTGGTTGGATTCCACCATGGCGATGAAGCGCTCCAAGGTTTCTGTTTTGGGCATAGGTTATGGATTTAGGAAAGAATACAAGTTTCAGCGCCTTCTGGTTGCAACGACGACTCCGGTTGACCAATTCATTTTGGTAAGTGTAAGGTCTTCGCGTTGCTCCAAATAAGCTACCAGCGCATCTACTTTATCCTGATGGCCAGCTGGCCAATTGGGTTGCGCTGACATGTCATCAATTACGTAAAAGCCGCCTATTTTTAGCAAAGCAAGGGTTTCATCAATCTCGCTGTATTTGCCAGGCCAGGCGTCGGCAAAAATCAGGTCGAAGGGTTCACCTTGGTAATTTTTGATCCATTCCGTTCCGTCTGCACAAACGATGTTGAGACGGGAGTCTGAGCCAAAGAAGCCCTGCGCAATGGCGCACAAGGCTGGATCATTGTCAACAGTGATGAGTTTGGAATTGGCGTCCAGGCCATCGATCATCCAGGATAAGGATAGGCCGATTCCGGTGCCCAATTCTAGCACATTGGCAGCAGGTTTGGAGCTGATCAAGGTTTTTAGCAGGGTGCCGATGTACAGGTCGGAAGGCATGGTGAAGCCAATTTCCTGGCATTTGGCTTCAATTGCCGAGTGAATGCTTGGCTTGTCCAGAATGTTCGAATCGTTCATGTAGTTTTGTTTCTGTGCAGAAAACTACTGGTTTTTCGATTGTATGCTGGGCGCGATAATTGTTGATTTACGGTTTCAAGAATGCTGGATTCATTGCATCAAAAACGAATAATGTGCGACTTCTCCGAAGTCGTAAACAAACCCTGTGCTACAAATTCTACAAATGTGTGACTTCTCCGAAGTCAATCCCCGTTGTCGGTCTCGTGACTTCGGAGAAGTCACACATTTGTAGAAATGATCGTTGGTTAAGTTGAAGTTTTACGACTTCGTAGAAGTCGCACATTTGTAAATTCCATTACGCACAAAGCCTTGCCACGGCCTCTTCTACCGAAGCGACAAAGCTGACCCGCCCCATTTTGTTGCTTTCAAAAATGAAGTCCTGCAAACTTTTGCTGGTATACTGACTGAAGTCACCCACAATGGCCAGACGCAATTGATAGGTGGATACCTTTTGCAGGATTTCACCCGCAATTCCAGTTTTTAAGTCAAAAAAATCGGGCATCAATTGATCGGCATGGATGATGATTTTTTCGGCACCTTGGTAGGCGCAATTGATGAGTATTTCCAGGGCTTCCTGGGGGTTTGGGATGGAAGTGCCCGTGACTTCGGCTAAAGTTTGACCCTTGTACTCGGTGATTTCGATGTTCATTACTGGTGGGTTATAAAAATTATGAAATCCGATTCCTCGCCTTAGGCAATGAGGAGCAACAATTTATTAAACACGAATTTTCACAAAAGAACCAAAGCGACATTTTTTAGCACAAAGAAAACACAAAGGCAGCACAAAGGACACAAAGTTATACGTTGACGACGCTTCGCTTTGTGCCCGCTGGTTCAAGTCTCCAGACTTGAACCACTATTTTCGCGTCTCTGACGCACGAGCAATGTAAAAATACAGAGTTACCACACGTCAGAGACGTGTTGATATTGGTACAAGTCTGGAGACTTGTACCAGCAAAGAGGTCTCTCAACTCCTCAACTCAATTACACATCCTTCATCGACAACTGCACCCGCTTCCGTGCAATGTCCACCTCCACAATCCGTACATTCACCTCCTGGCGCAGGCTCACCACCTCCATCGGGTTTTTCACAAAACGATTGGCCATTTGGGATACGTGTACCAGACCCTTTTCCTTGATGCCAATGTCGATAAAAGCCCCAAAGTTGGTGATGTTTTCCACGATGCCGGGCAAGACCATACCGGGCCGCAAGTCTTCAATGCTGTGTACATTACCAAAGTCGAAGGATTTGGCGGTGCCCCGGGGGTCGAGACCCGGTTTTTCCAATTCCTTCATGATGTCTTGCAGGGTGGGCAGGCCCACTTTATCGGTTACGTAACGTTTGAGTTCTACCTTGCGGCGCAACTGGGCATCGCTAATCAGGTCTTTCACTTTGCAGTTCAAGTCCTTGGCCATCTGCTCCACGATGTGGTACGTCTCTGGATGTACTGCCGTATTGTCCAGTGGGTTTTTAGCGCCCCGGATGCGCAAGAAGCCCGCGCATTGTTCAAAAGCTTTGTCGCCCAAACGGGCCACTTTTTTAATCTCGCTGCGGGAAGTGAAAGCCCCATTTTGCGCCCGGTACTCTACGATGTTTTTGGCGATCACTGGCCCTAGCCCAGAGATGTAAGTCAGGAGGTGTTTGCTGGCGGTATTGAGGTTTACCCCCACGCTGTTCACACAACTTTCCACCACCAGGTCCAGGCTATCTTTGAGCATACTTTGGTTTACATCGTGCTGGTACTGCCCTACCCCGATGGACTTGGGGTCAATTTTGACCAGTTCGGCCAAAGGGTCCATCAAGCGACGGCCAATGGACACCGCACCCCGTACGGTTACATCATAATCTGGGAATTCTTCCCGCGCCACGTCGGAAGCCGAATAGATGGAAGCACCCGCTTCGTTGACCATAAATACCTCCACTTCGTGGTTGAAGTTGATGCTCCGGCAAAGGCTCAGGGTTTCCCGCCCAGCCGTTCCATTGCCTACGGCGATGGCATCAATGCCGTGTTTGTCGACCAAAAAAGCGATGGTTTTTTTCGCGCCTGCTTCGTCCGATTGGGGCGGATGGGGATAAATGGCGAGGTTTTCTACGAGGTTGCCATTGTCGTCTAGCACCACCAGTTTGCAACCTGTACGGAAGCCCGGGTCGAGGCCCATCACCCGTTTTTGCCCCAGGGGCGCGGCGAGCAACAATTGCCGCAGGTTTTGGGTGAACACGTCGATGGCTTCTTTGTCGGCCTTTTCTTTGGAGATGTTGCGGAACTCGGTTTCAATGGATGGGGCCAACAAACGCTCATAACTGTCGTGGATGGCGGTTTTCACCTCTCTGCTGGCGGCGCTAGCGCTTTTGACAAAGCGTTTTTCCAATTGGTATTTGGTGTCCTCTTCGTCAGCGGGCACGATCAGCACCCGCAAAAAGCCTTCCTCTTCGCCCCGGCGCATAGCCAGCAGGCGGTGGGAAGGGCATTTGTTGAGTGCCTCCGAAAAGTCGAAATAGTCTTTGTATTTGTCGCCTTCCTTCTCCTTGCCACGGGCCACTTTGGATTGCACAATGGCGGTTTTGGAAAAAATGCGGCGCATCGAATTCCGGGCGTCCTCACTTTCGTTGACCATCTCGGCGATGATGTCGCGGGCACCGGCCAGGGCTTCGGCTGCGTTGGGCACCTCATCCGTGATGTATTTGCCCGCCAGAACTTCGGGATCGTCGGAGTCGCGTTGTTCGAGGATGCGTAGGGCCAGAGGCTCAAGGCCTTTTTCGCGGGCTACCGAGGCGCGGGTTTTCTTTTTGCGTTTGTAAGGCAGGTAAATGTCTTCCAAAACGGTGGGGTCGTAGCAGTTTTCGATGCGTTGGCGCAGTTCATCGGTCAGCTTGCCTTGCTCGGCAATGGAACCGAGCACACTTTCCTTGCGTTTTTCCAGTTCATCGAATTTTTTGTGCTCGCGCTGGATATCGGCGATTTGTACTTCATCCAGCTCGCCCGTGGCTTCTTTGCGGTAACGGGAAATAAAAGGTATGGTGGAACCCTCGTCCAGCAACTGGATGGTGTTTTTGACGCGTCCAAAGGAGATGCCCGTGGCTTGGGCAATTAATTCGAGGTGTTTGGTCGTACTCATCGATTTTTGGCATTTTGTTTTCCCAAAACAACTGCGATTGCCGGGGGAACAAAAGTAAAAAAGCTGGGGAAATCAAACAAAAGTATTTTGATGTTTTTT
The DNA here is from genome assembly GCA_027488855.1 of Saprospiraceae bacterium. Classification (GTDB taxonomy): domain Bacteria; phylum Bacteroidota; class Bacteroidia; order Chitinophagales; family Saprospiraceae; genus Haliscomenobacter. The sequence continues at coordinate 751 of JAIYAV010000172.1, read as the reverse complement.
GTTTGATATTTTTTTTGTGAACTTGAAAAAAATTAAGATAGAGCGTGTATCGCTAGAATAAGTCTATCCTGACTTGTTCTTTTGCTGTTTTATGTCAGTTTAAAAAAAGGTATCGTAAATTTGGCAATGCATAAAGCAGCTTCTGAGAAAACGGGAAAAAATCCCTCATCTTTCCAGCTATGAAATACCGTCATTTATTTTTTGATCTGGACCACACCCTTTGGGATTTTGAAGTCAACGCCAAGGAATGTTTTCAGGAATTGTACATCGACAAGCACCTGCTAAGCCGTGGAATCGATGACTTTGAAGCATTTTTTAGCGCGTATTCTGTTCATAACGAACGACTTTGGCGCGATTACACCAAGGGCTTGATCCTTCAGTCTGAATTGCGCTGGCGTCGGATGTGGCTGGCACTAATGGATTTCGGCGTTGAAGACGAGCCACTTTCCAAAGCAATGTCGGTGGAATTTCTGGAGCGTTTACCTTACAAAAAGAACCTGTTTCCACATACCATCGAGATACTGGAATACCTCAAAAACAAAGACTATGTCTTGCACTTGATCACCAATGGTTTTCAGGAAATCCAGGATCAAAAATTGCAAAGTGCTGAGCTGCAAGGCTATTTTCAGGAAGTGGTTACTTCTGAAGCTGCTCAAAGCCTAAAGCCGAATCGGGCGATTTTTGATTACGCCCTCAAACAAAGTAAGGCTCACCCGGACGAAAGCATTATGATCGGAGGCAATCAGGAAGC